>JASHVU010000601.1 GCA_030044455.1 Acidobacteriaceae bacterium
GGCCGCTGCGCGCTTGAAGGCTGCGCTTGCTGAAGCTCGGCTGGGACTGATGGGCCATTACTACAGCGGCATGTTGGACATCATGACCGACGTGACGCTCGTTTCAATCCAATTCGGGACGCACGTTGAGCTGCTTGAAGTGGATGAGTTGAGCGCACTATGCGCAAAGGCCAGCGAAGCTGAGATTGTACGACGCATGGCGGAGTTCCATGAGGCCTTCGATATTCAGCCGGATTGCCCTCGGGAAGAATTACGGCGCGCGGCGCGAACTTCGGTGGCTCTTGACGAGCTTGTTAGGCTGCACGGCCTCGATGCTTTGGCCTACTACTACAAGGGCTCGGGCAATGCGGCCAATGAAGACACCATGAGTTCCATCATTCTGGGCACATCACTGCTCACGGCGCGCCATATTCCGGTTGCCGGGGAGTACGAGGTGAAAAACGCCCTGGCCATGAAGATGATGGACCTGGTCGGCGCAGGCGGATCGTTTACCGAGTACTACGCTATGGATTTGAACGATGACCTGGTTTTGATGGGCCACGACGGTCCCGGCCATATTGCCATTGCCGAAGGCAAAACCAAAGTGCGGCCGCTCGAGGTGTATCACGGCAAAGTGGGACGCGGGCTCTCGGTTGAGATGAGCGTGAAGTATGGACAGGTGACGCTGCTCTCGATTGCCGAAGATGCCGAGTCGCGCTTCAAGCTGGTGGTGGCTGAAGGTGAGTGCGTAGCCGGGCCGATTCTCGAAATCGGCAACACCAACAGCCGGTACCGGTTTCCGCTGGGCGCACGGGGATTTGTGGAGGCATGGAACGCGCAGGGGCCGGCGCATCATTGCGCGGTTGGCGTGGGCCATGTGGCCGCTACGCTCGGGAAAGCGGCGGCGCTCTTGGGGCTGGGTTTTCGGCAGGTGTGTTGAGCGGCATCGTCCTCACTCCAATGGTTCACAAAATGAGATGAACGGCGGAAAAGTGGGCCCGAACTGCGGTTCTATGTCTACAAACTTGGCCAAAAAGCGCCCCGAACTGTTAGCTTGGAATAGAAGGACTTTTCCGCTCCCACGATGGCTTCAAATCCTTATTTTTCATTGGCCGTACTCTTTGTGGCGGCGCTGGGGTTTGGACTGGCTCCGCTGGGGTTGGCGTGGCTCTGGGCCAAGGTTTTTTCCCCCCCAAAACCGAACGCCGTCAAGAACGCAATTTACGAATGCGGACTGGTGTCGAAGGGCGATGCCTGGGTCCAATTCCGCTCAGCCTATTACCTTTACGGCATCATCTTCCTCATTTTTGACGTGGAAGCCGTGTTTCTGCTGCCGTTCGCGGTAGCGTTTACTGGGCTCGGAGTAGCGGCCTGCGTTTCCATGCTGATTTTTGTGCTGATGCTGGTTGAGGGGTTGGCCTGGGCTTGGGCAAAAGGGATATTGACGTGGAGTTGAGAAAAGCGAAGGAGTGAAAAAGTGAATCGTTGAAATGGTCAGATGACCGCCACGATTCACTTCCTCACTTTTTTACTCGTTCACTGGAGCGAAGCAACATATGGCAGTTGACCAGCAACTCAACATCGAACTCGGCAAGCAGGGCGTGTTCGTGACGACCATCCAGGACCTGTATAACTGGGGTCGCCGCAATTCGGTGTGGCCCATGCAGTTTGGTCTAGCCTGCTGCGCCATCGAGATGATTGCCACCACCATGGCGCGCTACGACCTGGCCCGCTTTGGCGCCGAGGTGTTTCGTCCCTCACCGCGCCAGGCTGACCTGATGATTATCTCGGGCACCGTGACCAAAAAGATGGCGCCCCAGGTGGTGCGGCTTTATAACCAGATGGCCGAGCCGCGCTACGTCATCGCCATGGGCGCGTGCGCGATTTCAGGTGGGCCGTTCAAGCAGGGCTACAACGTGCTCAAGGGCATCGATCGCTACATTCCGGTTGACGTGCACATTCCCGGTTGCCCGCCGCGGCCTGAGGCGCTGATCCAGGCATTCATGACCTTGCAGAAGAAGATTGACGAGCAGAACCTGACCGGCGAGGGCCGGCCGCGCCATCTCGATGTCGAGGCGCAAGGCGAGCTCCCGGTACCCGAGCCTGCCGCGCATGATCTGGAACCGACGTCGAACAATGGCGTGTGGCCGGTACCGATAACGATTCGATGAAAAAGCAGGGACTAAGGGACTGAGAGTGATAGCTGGGCATTGTTCACTGACCACAGAAAGCTAGAAGCTAGCAGCTAGCAGCTAGAGGCTAGGGGCTGATTTTGAAGACGGTAGAAGAAATAAAAGTGGCGATTGAAGCGGCTGTGCCGGGCGCTGAGGTTGAGGTCATTCTCAATCCCGGCCCGGCTGCGGAACATTCGCTGCTTTTGAGTCATGACAAGGCAGTCGACGTTGCCTGCTTTCTGCGCGACGATCCCGCGCTCAAGTTCGACTTTCTTTCCAACGTTTCCGGCGTCGACTGGCTCGACAAAGAAATCGTCGAGAAGGTGAAGGTCACCAAGCCTGTCATCAAACTCGTCGACGGCCCTGAGGGTAAGGTCGAACAAACCGTAGACGAGACCGTCGAGGAAACTCGCAGACACATCGTGCCCGGCTATCTCGAATCGGTCTACCATCTTTATTCGATTGCGCTCAGGCACGGCCCGCTGGTGCTTCGCATGCGCACCGCGAACCGCACCGACCAGGTTGAGATGCCTTCGCTCACGCCTGTTTGGCGCAGCGCCGAGTTTCAGGAGCGCGAGGTTTTCGACCTTTATGGAATTGTTTTTGCCGGCCATCCTGACCTGCGCCGCATTTTGATGTGGGACGAGTTCAAGGATCATCCCATGCGCCGCGATTACGTGGAGCCGGACGACTACGAATACGAGCCCACCCCGCACGACGCAGTGCTCAAGCGCGCACAGGAGCATAAGAGCAGGGAACAGAGCTCAGGGGTCAGGGTCCAGGAGCCGGCCGCAAAATGAGTATTGCGGAGACAAAACTCGACGGCTGGAATCGCCCACCGGTGGTTGAGCCGGGTGGCGAAGGTGAACTGCTTGAAGTTGCCATGGGGCCGCACCATCCCTCGACGCACGGCGTCTTCCGGATGGACGTGACGCTGGACGGCGAGCGCGTCATCAGGCTCAAGCCCGTCTTCGGCTACCTGCATCGCAATCACGAGAAGATCGCGGAGGGCGCAAGCTATCTGGCGTCGATGCCCTATACCGACCGGCTCGATTACTTCTGCTCACTGAGCAATAACTGGGCCTATGCGCTGGCGGTTGAAAAGCTGGTCGCGCAGGAGGTGCCCGAGCGCGCGCAATATATTCGCGTGATTCTCGCCGAGCTTACCCGCATTCAGAACCACGCATCGTCGATCGGCTTCCTTATTCAGGAGATGGGCGCTAGCGGCACACCGCTGATGTACGC
>JASHVU010000602.1 GCA_030044455.1 Acidobacteriaceae bacterium
GATGCCATTCAGGAACTGCAATCAAGCTCCGGCTGGATGCCCGCTGAAATCGGCCGCGGCGCTTCGGGATTCACCAACATCGTCACCCGCTCCGGCAACAGCGGATTGCACGGCTCCTTCTTCGAGTTCCTGCGCAACTCCGCCCTCGATGCGCGCAACTTCTTTGACCACCCTTCCATCGCCGAGCCCGGCCGCATTCCGCCCTTCCGCCGAAACGAATTTGGATTTACCAACGGTGGCCCCGTCGTTCTCCCGCATCTTTACGATGGCCACGGCCGCACATTTTATTTCGGCCAGTATCAGGGATTTCGCCAGGTCCTCGGCACAACCCAGGTGCTCGCCGTGCCCACGCTCGCTGAGCGCTCGGGTCAGGACACGGTAACCTATCCTGACGGCAGCACCGACACCCTCACCGTGCCCGTCAACCCCGCGATTGCCGCCATTCTGGCGCGCTATCCCCAGCCCAACAACCCCACCGGAGCGTACGGCCCGCGAACCTATGCCGCGCCCTCCAACGTCAATACCGATGCCGACCAGTTCTCCATTCGCATCGACCAGAAATTCGGCGCCAAGGGCCAGTTCCTTGGCCGATGGAATTACGACAATCTCACCGGACCAACCACCAACCCCGACCAGACGCTGCTCGATCCCACCTTCGCCATCGAGTATGTCGACCGCCAGCGCAACGTTGTCTTCGCCTATACACGCACGGTGTCGCCACGCTTTCTCTGGTCATCGTCGCTCAGCATTACGCGCACTACTCCTTCGTTCCCGACGCTCAACTACACCGATCCGGCCCTCAAGTTTATTGACGGTCTCTACGAGCCTTTCAATGCCGCCGCAGGATCGGTGATGTCGGCATTCGGCAACCTCTTCCACGGCCAGCTCAACTTCGCCCTCACCAAGGGCCCTCACGCGGTCAAGTGGGGCGCTGAAGTACGCCTCAATCGAGACACCACTTATTTCGGCATCAGCCCCAATGGAGAATACGACTTCGGCGGCGGTACCGTGTATTCGCCCGTCTTCATCTCCTCTGCCAGCGGCCGGCACAACGTGCAGCCGGGCGATCCCTTGCCCGACACGCTCAGCAGCCTTCTCGTCGGCTACCCGTATGGATACGCCATTGCCGTGGCGCCCCCCTACATGTCGAACGGCCCGCACATCGGACCCGCGGCCATCAACCGCAACGATGTGAACGCTTACCTGCAAGACACATTTAAGATCAATCCGCACCTGACCCTCGATTACGGATTGCGCTACGAGCTCTACACGCCCATTACCGAGCGCGCACATCGCACCTCGAGCTTCCTTGATCCATTTCCGCCGCCGGGTACCGCGCAGGAATATCTCATCAATCCGCAGCCTGGCTATGAAATGGGTTGGAACGGCTGGGGCCCGCGGGTGCAGTTAAGCTGGAGCGCGCCACACGCCGTCCAGGTGCACGCCGGCGGCGCCATCACCGTGATTCCGCCCAACATCTGGCAGGACAATTTCCTCACCGGGTCCACGCCCTTCGCGGTCTATCCTCGCGTCACCGCAGCGCAGAACGGCGAAATCGCTTACGGCTTCCAGATCACTCCCAGTGAGTTGCCGCAAGTCTACACGCCGCAGGGCGTGGCTTTCCTCGCCAGCGGCGACACGAAAAAAATACCGGCCAACACAGTGATGGACGTAAACCGCTATCAGAATGACCTGGCCGCCCTCGCACCCAACCATCAGCTATCGTTGCTCAATCTGAGCGCCGTCGACCCTCGTTTCGGCGATGGCTATCTTCAAACCTGGACGCTCGGTCTTGAGCGCGCCCTCGGCAAACTCACCGCCGATGCCGCATACGTCGGCACCGCGGCCTCCAAGATACCTCAATCTTCCTATCCCAACGGGTATCCTGGGGCCGGCCCTGGTTGGGCACCCTACACGAACTTCGACAGCAGCGGAGCAGTGAATGGCGGCTTCGGCTTCGAGACTGTCATCACTCGAAAGTCCCACTCCTCGTATCACGCGTTGCAAACTTCTCTCGCCGGCCAGGTTCCCCATGGGGGCCCCGGAGTGCAGGCCGGATACACCTGGGGCAAATCGCTCGACAACGTAAGCGGTGTGATCGGCGGAACAGGCTCAACCGGCGCGGTTACAGTGCTTAGCCCGCAAGACCCCTTCGACGACCACCTCGAAAAAGGTCCGTCGGCCTTCGACGTTACCCACTCCTTCTCTGTGAGCGCGGCGCAGCAACTTCACATCGAAAGCCTGGGATCTCAACCAGCCGGCGCCAGGCTTGTCACCGCCGGCTGGCAGTTGCTCAGCATCTCCTCCATCTCCAGCGGCTCGCCGTTCACCATCTTCTCCGGCATCCAGCAAACCGGCGTGGGCACCATCGGCGCCGACCGCCCCGACCAGGTCGGCGTCCCCGACCTCTCAACTGCCCACAGCTCCACGCGCAGCCGCGACGACTACTTCGGACTCGGAGCAAACAACTCGAGCTTCTTCTCCATCCCCATTGGAATCGCCGGCGGTACCGGACCCAACTCCGGCCGCTTCGGCACGCTGGGCCGCGACACGTTTCGCGGGCCGGCCTACTACGACTTCGACTTCGCGCTCATCAAGACCACGCCCATCTCCCATCGTCCCAGCGGACTCGAGCGCGCCGACCTTCAGTTTCGCGGCGAGTTCTTCAACGTCTTCAACATCGTCAACATGGGCCTGCCTGCCAACACCATCAAAGGCTCCGGCTTCGGCCTCATTAGTAAAACC
>JASHVU010000603.1 GCA_030044455.1 Acidobacteriaceae bacterium
CCATCTTCGCAACCCGGTAGAGGTATGTCATTCCCGGCGCTCGCAGACTCTGGCGTTGCAGCCAACGCACCACGGATCGTTCGACCTGAGACTTGGCGGCCGCTCGAGGAAACTGGTCTCCGCCATTGGAAGGATCGCCGTCGGTGTGGTGGGGAAGCCAGTTTCGGCCCATGTTGATGCCGACCAAATTCTTCATGCAAAGAGTGACGCCAACCTTTTTGTGCGTCTTGAGCTTGGGAATGTTGATGAAAACGTCAGCCGACGCGGCGGTACGGGAGATGCGGTATTCGTGCCTTCCGCCGGAATGATGATGGTTAGTTTCGCGCTGGTCGTAATCGGAGCCGAAGTATCTGCCTGCTCCGCCATGGTTGGTGAGCGCGCTGTCGCTTCCCAAGTCAATTTCGACACCGCCCAGAGGGTCAGAAGGAAGCGCGACGCGATTGCAAACGACCTCGTCGCGCACTTCCTGGCGATAATCGCGAAGGTCGATCAGCTTGATCGGCACACCAGGTCTCGAACAATAGCGCGCAACTTCACCGAGTCCCGTGCGCGCCAGAATCTCATCCCAATCGGAATCGTATTGCGGGCCATCAATCACCGATATCTCGCCCTCACCGTTCAAGGCGAGCAGCACATAATCCATAACTGCGCGAACTACTGAACCATGAGTGATTACCTGCGTCCATTCGTCTCGCCGCAACGCGTGCCCTTGAGATATAAGGTTCGGTTTCAGTACAACCCGATGCCCTGGCTGCACGATCTCTCCGAGCGGATTCCAATTGGGTGTACCATAGTGCGCAGCATCCATGCCGAGCAAGCGGAACGACTCTCTTACTGATTCATAGACGAGATTTGCTTCCTTGCCGAGTTCGCCTTTGTACTCGGGATATCGCTCTGCCGGATGAAATGGAGCTATTTGGGGGTAATCAGGATGCGCCAGCCTGACCGCCGAAACGAGACGAGGATCAAATGAATTCATGTGATTCAACGACTCCATGATCTACACTCGCAACGCTGTTACGGTAATAAGTCCTCGCGCGAATTACTCTGAATATGTGAGAAGCGGCTCACAACTATGATGTGGCGACTTACTAGCCCGGTTCCGTGTCGCCCACCTGAATTGCAGTAGATTGACACTGGAAAAACTAAACGAAACGGCTGAAATTCTACCGCATTGCAAAACCTTAAAGAATTCCCGTTGATTTGATCTCAAATGCAGCTGGGATAACGCCTCCCTGCGGAAGGCCTGCAGTTAAGCGTCACTGCTACATTAGCACAGAGCGAACGCGATTTCCTGCGATTGAGGCGTCGGTCGGGCCGGCGGAAACCGGGGTGAAGAGATAGGTCCGATCGTCTGCATAGCTCGGAAACGATTCGCCCGAAAGCGGTTCGATAGCGGTTCCACCGCGCGCGTAGCCAAGGGAAGCGATCAAATCCAACAGCTTTGGCCGCGAAACTCCTTTATGGATTTCCACCAGCAACTTCGGCCGGTATTGCTTTAACAGGCCGGTCATTCCCTCGATTACCTGGATCTCCATGCCCTGAACATCGATTTTAACGCCGTGGATGCGCGGATCAGCTCCGGATATTTTAGGCCACAACCAGTCGAGTCGAGTGACCAGGAATGTCTCCTTGAATCCGGTTGTAGTTTCGAGAGTGCTGTCGATCATCCCCCTAGTTGAATACAAACTTTCGACAGCCAGATCGCCATCATTCGCCAACCCCATGGGGATCACGGTCAATTGTTGAAGGTTATTGAGAAGTCTTGTGCGCGAGATACAGCCGGCGGAATTGATCATCGGTTCGAACGCAAAAACCCGGCCTGAACTGTCGGCCAGTTTAGCTAACGCAATTGCTGTATAGCCGTAGTGTGCGCCGATGTCGAGCCAAGTATCGCCTTTGCCGACATTGTTTGCGAAATACTCGAGCAAAGCACGCTCTGTGCGGCCGAGAATTGCCGCCGGATAGTCGTGCCATGAGGTCACGATCCGGCTGCCGCGAATCGATCCGCCTAAGATCCGGTGATTTCGGATGGTCCGTGGAAGAAGCTTTCGGATCATCCCCTTCAGCTTTGGGTTCATATCTCAGGATCCTAATCTGCCGCAGAAGCGAGCCACTGTTTATTGCAGTGGAATCTGCTGGTTCTCTTTGCTGACGAACTGACCATATTTGGGGTGGTCGAAGGCGTGAAAGGACCACATGAAGTGGTGCCACAACGTCATGGGGTCTATTGCCCTGAGGTAATAGAGTGGAGAAAGTCTGCGTTTGACGTGGTCACGGTTAAACTCGTGAATGGCGAGCCTGACGCCGGTGAAGTCGTTGTAAAGCTCAATCTCTGTGCCAACCACGTCGTCGAAATAGATGACCATCCTGGGAAGCAGGTACTTATGGTCGGCTTCGAGAATCCGGAGGGCGGCAACGGTAGAAGAGTGAAAATCCAGGTCGAAGGATATGGCCCCGATTGGCGCCGGGTTGAATTGTTCCGTGAAGGATTGCGTAGTGTCGCGCGTATCGCCGATCACAAGTTGCGCTCGCTTAAGCTTGCTGCGCAGAAGAGCCATGTCCATGTGAAAGAAGCCGGGCTTCCAGTGATAGGGCAGGTCGCGATAGTCAGCCGGTGCCGGCAAGCCTTCGGCCGAATCGAAGCCATAAATCTCGATTTTTACGCCGAGCATCTGTTCAATCTTCTCGGCATATCGTTCCATTTCCACAAGGCCGGCACCGCCCGCCACGCCGAATTCGATCACACTCACTCTGGGCTCACCCAGTCTTTTTGCAAGCAGGGCAGCCTGGTAGACAAGGTAAGCATAGTTTGGGCGGGCAAGCGACCCTGTCTCAAATCTGAATCGCCAAGATCCGAAGCCTGTTTTCCTAACGAGATACCTGAAGATTTTTTTTGAGAGTGCGGGTGTGTTGAATAACTCTGTGAAACCGATCAATCTCTAACCTCCGCCAACCGAATCAATGCTCCGCCCCATCGTAGCTGGCGCCGACCGACCCAGCGTAGCGA
Organism: Acidobacteriaceae bacterium; assembly: GCA_030044455.1. GTDB lineage: Bacteria > Acidobacteriota > Terriglobia > Terriglobales > Acidobacteriaceae > Telmatobacter. The sequence continues at coordinate 3,011 of JASHVU010000603.1, forward strand.
CGACGAATCAAATGGACCAAGAATCTAGGTGCATTCCCAAGACTTGAGACAAAATGCGATGGACGTTTTGCTCTGGAGTGTGCGAAACGGTATCGAGCCGGAGTTCCGGCGACTCGGGTGGTTCATAGTCGCTGTCGATGCCGGTGAAGTTGATCAAGTCTCCACTCCGCGCTTTGCGATAGAGGCCTTTGGGATCGCGACGTTCGCATTCTTCGAGCGGTGTGTCAACAAAAACCTCAACGAACTCGCCGGGAGCAAACTGCGAACGAGCGACTCTCCTCTCGGCTCGGTACGGGCTGATAAACGAAACGATCACGATCAGTCCGGCATCGACCAGGAGCTTGGCTACTTCGGTCACGCGGCGGATGTTTTCAACGCGGTCGGCCTCAGTAAATCCCAGGTCACGGTTTAATCCATGGCGGATATTATCGCCGTCGAGCAGATAGGTATGCTTGCCGGCAGCGAACAGCCGCTTCTCGAGAAGATTTGCTATGGTGGATTTTCCCGAACCGGAAAGCCCGGTAAACCAGAGGCAGGCCGGTTTCTGGAGCAGATGCTTTCCGCGCGATTCCTTATTGACGTCGACCGCCTGCCAATGGATGTTCGATGCTCTTCGCAAAGAGAAGTCGATCATTCCCGCGCCGACCGTCATGTTACTGATCCGGTCGACCAGGATAAAGCTGCCCAGGCTGCGGGAGCGATTGTAACGCTCAAAAGGCACCGGGCGGTCCGTCGAGATATTGACGACGCCAATCTCGTTCATCGACAGCGATCGGGCGGCCAGATGCGAGCCCAGCTTGACATCGACTTGATACTTGATGGCAGTGATGCTTGCCACGGCTTGGCAGGTGTGAAGCTTGAACAGATAGTTGCGCCCGGGAACCAGCGCGTGATCGGTAAGGCAGAGCACCTTGGCCTCGAACTGGTCACTGAGTTCGATCGGCTCCGCGGCGCTCGAAATCACGCTGCCCCGTGTCACATCGACCTCGTTTTCCAGGCAGAGAGTGATCGAATCTCCTGCAGGAGCTGTTGGTAATTCCGACTGCCATGCAACGATCGACCGGATCCTGGATTCGGTACCCCCGGGCAGAATTCGTACCCGGTCGCCGACCTTCGCCTCTCCGCTGCTGATGCGCCCGCAATAGCCGCGGAAGTCCTGGCTGGGGCGATTGACCCATTGCACAGCCATGCGAAATGGCAGATCGCCCGCGCCGCGAACGATCACCGTCTCCTCCAGGCAACTTAGCAAGCTGGGGCCCGTGTACCACGGTGAGTTTGCACTCGCCTCGGTGACGTTGTCGCCATTGAGGGCAGACACTGGGATGGCTTGGAAGGAACTGAATCCGAGCTCGCGCACCAGCGGCTCGAATTCCTCAACAATCTTCTTGAAGACTCCTTCATTCCAACCCACAAGGTCCATCTTGTTCACTGCCATAATCAAGTGGCGAATGCCTAGCAGGGCAACAATCCGAGCGTGCCTGTGGGTTTGAACCTGCAAACCCTTTTCCGCATTTACGACCAGAACCGCGAGCTCGCATGTTGAGGCGCCTGTGGCCATGTTCCGGGTATATTGTTCATGACCCGG
>JASHVU010000604.1 GCA_030044455.1 Acidobacteriaceae bacterium
CACACGCTAGTCCGGATACGCCTCATATGTCCTAAAATTGGGGCTCAAAAGTTCTCAATGCCTTCAAAAGACCGGTTATGCCCAGTCTGTCCAATCACTTGTACCAGTTCGGCGAGTTCAGCCTCGACGCCCACGAACTCAGCGCTCTCCTCCTGTGTGTCCGGCGGGATGACGTCCCCGTCGAGGTTGGGACCGGGCGCGGCCGTAATTCCTGAAACATCAACATTCATCGCGTCTCAACAGCATGATCGAGGTTCACTGGCCATTGCAGTTTCCAGTGGCGCCTGGTAGCGAAGGCGTTCACCCATTGCCCGATCGGGACGTGGAATGCCCAGACGCGTCCATTCGACCGGCCGTGCAGGGCTTGCCAATGGGCGATCTGGCGCCCGAAACTCCAGGTAATTCCTCGATCCAATCCGCTCGAAGATGCTGGCTGGCAAATCCAACCCGTTCAGGACCTCGGAGGGAAGGAGTGGGGTCTCATATTGTTTTGAGGTAAGCATCCTGATGTACATTTCTATACGCATCCGAATCCAATCCGAGGTTTTGTGTTGCGCCGCAGTCACCACAAAATCCGTGCCGAACAGAAAGCGATTGGGATGTTGTTCGACGACCCGTCTTATGCGCTCGGGATTTCGCGAAATTCGTCTCAGACCGGCAATGAGAAACTCGTCAACTCCGAAGCTGACATCTGTAACCAGATTCGGAAAAGCATCAAGCAACTCGGCAAGACGGCTCGGCCTGACCGTAGAGAGAATCCAGTGCGGCGCGTTTACCAGGAGCCGGGGATGTCGTTCGAGGGTGTTGATAAATTCATCTGCAAAGCCTGGCGTGTTAGGGCCGGGATTGATGTGAAGACAGACTGGCAGGCGGTGGGTGACGCAGTATTCATAAACGGCATCCATGCTCGGATGGTCAATTGCGATTGGACCAAACAGGTAATCGCCGGAATCCGGCGTAACAAACCCATGCCCCAGGTAGAGTTTGAGGCCCGTCGCACCCGACTCGTGGTAGGAACGGAACTTAGCCAGCTTGTCGTCATCAAGCGGATCAATCGTCGGCCATGCTTCAATGCGATCGGGATGCGCTCGCGCGAGGCGGATGATTTCCTGGTTATTCTCGTCGTATTTAGTGAACCCAACGCGATAATTTCCAGTGATCGTGAAGGCAGAACTTCCAACAATTACAGTGCGATCGATGCCGGTTTCATCCATTGCATGAAGCAGCTTCGGCGCTTCACGACCGGATTGAAGATGCTCATGTACATTTATCAGTCTCATATTTAAGGCTCAGGAGAAAGCTGGCCGCGCCACAGGCCGATGGATCAATGCCTTGAAGTTCAAGGTTTGAAACGCAGTCGAGACACTCGCCGGCTGCAACAGCAATTTACGAACCGGCCCGCCGCCGGTGATCCTTGGGCTCTTTCTCATCAAGTTCTCCCTCTCCTTCACTCTCGCCTTCGCTCTCACTCTCACTTTCGCTTTCGCTCTCACTTTCGCTTTCACTCTCACTTTCACCTTCGCTCTCGCCTTCGCTTTCGCCCTCGCCCTCGGAACCGCCCGCCCCCGATGTCAGCAGGTAGTTCCCGCTGCCGGTATCGGTGTGGGTGTCTCCGGCGGGACAAACTCCCAGACTAGTGGCGGCGAAGAAAAGCCCCTGGCACTTGTCGCACCACCGCCAGTCGCCTTGTCCGCTGCCCGAGGTGGCGAGCACGTAGTTGCCGCTCCCGACGTCGTCATGATCGTTGGGCGCAGGGCAAACACCCAGGCTGTTGCCCGCGAAGAAGAGCCCCTGGCACTTGCTGCACCACCGCCAGTTGGACTGCCCGCTGCCCGACGAGGGAAGGTTATAGTCACCACTGCCGCTATCGGTGTGGGTGCCTCCCGCGGGACAAAAGCCAAGACTGTTGCCGGCGAAGAAAAGCCCCTGGCACTTGCTGCACCACCGCCAGTTGGGCTGTCCAACTCCCGATGAGGGAAGGTTATAGTTTCCGCTGCCACTATCGGTGTGAGTGCCTCCCGCTGGACAAACACCAAGACTGTTGCCGGCGAAGAAAAGGCCCTGGCACTTGTCGCACCATCGCCAGTTGGACTGTCCACCACCCGACGTGGCGAGTACGTAGTTGCCGCTGCCGCCGTCGCTATGGGAATGCGACGGGCAGACTCCTTTGCTGTTGCCGGCGAAGAAAAGCCCCTGGCACAGATTGCACCATCGCCAGTTGGCCTGTCCGCTCCCAGAGGAGGCGAGATCATATTCGGTGCTGCCGGTATGATTGTGGGCCCCTCCAGCCGGACATACACCCAGACTGTTACCTGCGAAGAAGAGACCCTGGCACTTGTCGCACCACCACCAGTTGTTCTGTGACATGTTCGTCCTCCCTCCCGAGTTCTGCCCAGCACAAAGTGAATGTCACAGGGCATGTTCGCGAACAGAAGTCCACCAGATGTGAGATTCATTCGGACCAGACTCTTTCTGTCCCCAAAAACTTCCACCGCCGACAAACTCCCGCGCCCGGAATGCCAACAAAACTCGGTTTAACTTGACTGCTTACAATTCAAATAGGTGCCTCATGCCCCGAAAACGCTGAGCCAAGCTTCGCCTTGACAATCCCTCCACGAGTTCGCATGCCGGCCGGCACTCTCAATAATTCAACTTGAAATCTATATAAGGGAATCGAAGCCGGCAGCCGTTTCAGGCGTCGAGTTGGAATCGTGGTAAGATTTCTCCAACTTCCTGGTTTAGGCCGCTCTGCCGACCCCGAGGCACACGCTAGTCC
>JASHVU010000605.1 GCA_030044455.1 Acidobacteriaceae bacterium
ACGAAGTCGAAGTCGTCCTTGATCACACGAGTTTCTACGGCGACTCGGGCGGCCAGGTGGGTGACCTGGGCTTGTTTCTTTCGCCCGACGGGAATTCTACTGTGGCTGAGATTGTCGGCTGCGTTTTACCCGTCCAAGGAGTCCGCGCGCACAAAGCGATCCTGAAGCAGGATCTCGCCGTCGGCGACCACCTCACCACAGAAGTCGATGGCGAGCGACGCGACGCCATCCGCCGCAACCATACGGGCACGCACTTGCTGCATGCGGCGCTGCGTCAGGTGTTAGGCGCGCACGTAAAGCAGGCGGGTTCGGCGGTGCATCCTGACCGGCTGCGCTTCGACTTTTCGCATTTCTCTCAGGTTGCCGATGAAGAACTCCAAGAGGTAGAAGAAATCGTCAACCGCGAGGTGCTCAAAAACGCCAAAGTCGAGACGCTCGAAGACGTTCCGATTGACGTGGCTGTGAACGAGTACCATGCAATGGCGCTGTTCGGCGAGAAGTATGGCGACAAGGTGCGCGTGGTGAAGCTCGACGACGGATTCTCGACCGAGCTTTGCGGCGGCACGCATACCAAGGCAACAGGCGAGATCGGGCTGTTTAAGTTGACCGGCGAAACGTCGGTCTCAAGCGGAGTACGCAGAATCGAAGCGATCAGCGGGATGGGGTCGCTCGATACCTTCCGGCGCGACTTTGAAGTGGCGCAGGCCGCCGCACAGTACACGCCTTCAGCCGATGGTGACCTTGCCGAATCGCTGCGGCTGGCGATGGCAAGCAAAGACGACGAGCTGAAGAAGCTCAAGCGCGAGCTCGAAGAGATGCGAATGAAAACTGCCGCGGGCGAGCTGAACGAAGCCATTGCCGGCGCGGCTGATGTCAAGGGCGTGAAGGTGGTCGCTCATCGCGCCGATAACCTTGAGCGCGGGCAGTTGCGTACCCTGGTCGATAACCTGAAGCAGAAGCTGGGCGAGGGCGTGGTGGTGCTGGCGTCGGCACAGCCCGAGGGTAAGGTCGCAATTGTCGCGGGCGTGACGCCGGGCCTGGTGAAGCGGGTGCAGGCCGGCAAGCTGGTGGGGGCGATTGCAAAACTCGTGGGCGGCTCGGGCGGCGGTAGGCCGGATATGGCCGAAGCCGGCGGCAAAGATCAAAGCCAAATTGATGCGGCGCTAAGGGCCGCATCGGGGATTGTGGGCGAGTCGCTTGGGTAGCTGCTGCCAGGACCTCTTCCCAACCCAAGCGGAGCCTGGATGGGCTCTCGGCAAGAGGTAAAGACAGGTCCTTCGACGCCGCGGGCCGCTGAACCATGGGATTCAGCGGCCCGCTTCGGTCAGGATTACCGGCAGCCGTGTTACCGGATCTTGAAGTTGTAGCCGATGCCGACAGAGACAATGGGATAGACCTTGAGCGGGTTCAGATCGTTCTGATACTTGGCGATCTGTGCCTGCAGGTCGGATTGGACCTCAGCGTCAGTAGCAACGTTCTGGCAGTTCTGGGTGCCCTGCGGGTCAGTGCATACCTGGCCCGAGACAAGTGCAAGGTTGAGTTTCGGCGTGCCGACAAAAGCGGCGCCAATTTCAACTGGAATAGAGAAATGGCCGCCACGGCGCGAAATGAGATTTCCCCATCCGGTAGTCATGGTGAAAGCCGGGTTCTGTGCGTTGAGGCCCAGGCTGCCGGCGCCCGTCACGGGATTTGAGGTCGACGAGTAGAAGGTGACGTGGTCGAGCGTGAATGACGTTCCGCCTGCGACGGTAACCGTTGCGTTGGCAGAATTCTGGTTATACATGAGTACGCCGGGGCTGAATCGCAACCCGTGATAAGGAAAAGGATAGAGATCAATGGAGAGACCGGTGCTGGCCAGGTTGAGCTTGCCGTTCAGGTTCATTCCGTTGGTGTTGATGTTGCTGACGGTATAGTTGAAGACGTTCCCGACCATGCGGAGATTGATGTAGCGGTTGACATTGGTGGCAGCCTGCAGGTTGATGCCGCCGGCCCCCATCCCGGCGCTCAAACCCACGCGGGAAAACGGCACCGGGGTGGCGTCGTTTATCTGGGGAACGGAGGAAGGTCTGGCGGCGGAGCCCGGAGCCGGCTCCGCTGTCGCGCTTGAAGACGAGGAACTGGAAGCTGAGGGATCGGTGGTTGAACTGGTGCGAGCGAATGCGGCCGGTGACACGGCCACCAAGGCGAGGGCAAAGCAAAGAGTCTTTCTCAAGGTTCGGTCTCCTGAGTGAAAAGGCAAATCAGGGTGTGATCTTGAGCCGCGCACCCAGGCTTGCTGTTTTTGATCGAATGCGCATGGCGGCAAAGGAGGTTTCCGCTTGCTGCGATCGGTTGTTTCCCGAAGGATAAGCCGATGGTAGCAGTGACACCGAAGTCCTTCAAGGTAACAAAAGTCGTGCGGCAATACGCTAAAGTGTTACGCACGGATGGATGAAGCGATGCACCAATTGGAGCAAATGCCGTAAGCTGGGCGCATGGCCAGGCGCGAGCGGGATTCGTTGAAGCGAAGCTTATTCAAGATTGACCGGCTGCGTCGGCGGCTGCTGAGGTGGTACGACCAGAACAAACGCGACCTGCCTTGGCGGGGAAGCCACGACCCTTACGCGATTTGGGTGTCGGAGATCATGCTGCAACAAACCCGCGTTGCAGCGGTCGTGGAGCGATACCAGGTTTTCCTCAAGCGATTTCCCTCGCTGATGTCGCTGGCGCTGGCCAAGGAAGACGAGGTGCTGGCGCTGTGGAGCGGACTGGGGTATTACCGGCGGGCGCGGATGCTGCACAAAGCCGCACAGTTTGTGGCCCAGAACTACTATGGCAGCCTGCCCAAAAAGTCTGAGGAACTGCGCGAGCTGCCGGGAATTGGCGAATACACAGCCGCAGCCATTGCGAGCATTGCACACGGCGAACCTGTGGCTGTAGTGGATGGCAACGTGGAACGAGTGCTGAGCCGACTCGCGGGGTGGGATGAGAGCGCCAAACTCCGGCGTAGAATTGGCGAACTCGCCGCGCTGATGGTTGATCCAGAGCGCCCTGGCGACTTTAACCAGGCAATGATGGAACTCGGAGCGATGGTTTGCTTGCCGCGCTCGCCCCGATGCACTGAATGTCCCGTGGCCATTGACTGCAATACGCGCGGCGAGCATAAAACTCAAAAACGCGCGCCGATGAAGAGCGTGGCGATTGCGCACGCGCTCTCGGTACGCACTTCAGTGAGGAAGTCAGAGCGTGATCGTGGAGGGCGTGAGGTGCTGCTGGAACATCGGCCCACAACGGAATGCATAATGCCGGGGATGTGGGAACTTCCGCAACTGATCGAAGCCGAAGTGCCATCAGAGGAATTGCGCATGACGGTGCGTCACGCAATCATGCAGACCAACTATTACGTGCGCATTCGCACAGTGTTCGAAGATGACGTGGCAAGACTGACGTTGGCGAAAGGCGAGCGACGCTGGGTTGCGTTTGGCGAGGCTAGGGAGATGGCCCTCACGGGTCTCGCGCGCAAAGTGCTCACTCGGGCGCATCTGCTCTCAACGGCCCCTCTCGACATGATTGCGCCGGCGCGCGAGGAGGATCTCATCTAAGGACACAAGCGAATCGAAATGCCGATTGGGGGCTCCGGCCTTGTAGAGTAAGCGAGGCTCAATAGTAATCGGCGCAACTCAGGTAGTATCCGCAGTTGCTGCAAATCAGCTTGCAGCCGTGGACCGTGAGCCGGTGCGAACAGGTGGGGCACACCTGGCAATGATGCTCGACGGGCTGCGAGTTCTGGAGAGCGCAGGCTACCCCGGATGATGAATTTTCAGCAGCAAAACCGGCGTCGAGGGCCAGTGGACGGTGTGGGAGCATGCCCGACAGATTAGCATGGAAATAAGGCACCCTGCCCGCGGAAAGTTGGCAGGCGCCAGAAGCGTCAACATGGGCTGGGCTTCCTCGTTGGACTTAGGTGGGAGGGACCCCGCAAGCCCGGCCGATTAGTCCCAGCAATTGCGGCAATCACAAATCCCAAAGAAACCAGAATCATTGAATCCCCGAAGGAGGGAATATGGCAAGCAAAGCTAGCGCGGTTTGGTACGGATCACTGAAGGAAGGCAAAGGCACGATTTCGACGGCAACGGGCGTGCTGAGCAACGCAAATTATTCGTTTGCAACGCGGTTTGAGGGCGCTGCTTCGGGCACCACGCCTGAAGAATTAATTGCCGCCGCGCACGCGAGCTGCTATTCGATGGCGCTGGGCGCAACACTGGGCGGATCGGGCCTGACACCGGAATCGATTGAGACCCACGCCGCGGTGACGCTGGCCAAGGTCGATGGTGGATTTGCGATTACCAAGATCGCACTGACAACCACCGCCAAAGTTCCGGGCGCAACTAAGGAAGTATTTGACACCGCGGCGCAGGGCGCTAAAGCCGGCTGCCCAATCTCAAAGCTGTTTGCGAATAACACCGAGATCACGCTGGACGCAAAGCTGGTTTAGGCGTCATTTTGCTTTTGTGGCAGACATCCCTCCCCAGGCGCTTTGAACACGAGCGGTGCAGGGCGGGATGTTTGCTTTTGGTGCTGCGATGAAAAAGTACAAGTTCAAAGCGACGATTCAGGGCGGGCCTAACGGAGGCGCGGGGGTGGCGTTCCCCTATGACGTGGATAAGGAGTTCAGTACGAAGGCGAATGTGCCGGTAAAGGCAACTTTGGACGGGGTGCCATACACCGGATCGCTGATGAACTGCGGAATGCCGAGCCATATGCTGGCCGTCTTGAAAAGCACTCGCGAAAGAATCGGCAAAAATGTTGGCGATGAGGTTGAGGTAGAGGTGTGGCGGGACGAAGAGTTGAGAACCGTTAAGACACCGCCGGATTTTGAGAAGCTGCTGAACAAAGAGGGCCTGCTTGTGGGGTTCAAGAAGCTGAGCTATACGCACCAGAAGGAGTACGTCCGGTGGATCACCGAGGCCAAGAAGAAGGAGACGCGCCAGAACCGGATGATGAAAGCGATGGCGATGCTGAAATCAGAGATCAAGACTCCTGGTTAGAGCGAGCCGAAGCAGCGGCGGGCCACGGTTTTGCAGGTTATCGACCGAGGGTCTCGAGGGTTTTGAAGGACTTTGCGGGCCGACCGCGAATTTGACACCGCAGGCAGCATTTGCGAGACTCAAACTTGCTGCCTGTCCAGCGCATCCGCGCTGAACGACTCTCCCGTGCCGAAGTGGCGGAATTGGCAGACGCGCATGGTTCAGGTCCATGTACTCGCAAGGGTGTGGGGGTTCGAGTCCCTTCTTCGGCACCAGCGAAAATAAGCTGATTAGAATGAGCCGTCTCCGGGTGGCTCTAGTCGCTTAGCTAGGCCTCGATTGAGCAGTTGCGCCCAATCTTCCGTATACCTGCATTTTAGAAGGGATACCTCACTGCAACTTCGCTGGGGACTGTCCGGTCCGGTTGCGCTTGAGTGCAAAAACGCCGACTGAATTTCTCTCAATGATTACTGCGCCTCACGCGACCTCGACCGTGGATAATGGCTAGTGCTTTCAAAACGGGGGTATGAACGATGAAAGACGGCTGCAAATTCACGCGTCGCGAGGCTGTTCAGGGAATTGTGGGGATGGCGGCGGCGGCCATGTTGCCAGGAGGGGCCTCAGCCGAAGTCCGGCAGAAGCGCGCGATCACGTGGCCGAGTCCGGCGGATTCGAATCGTGCGCAGCCTTTCAACGATCATTGGCGCTTTCATCGCGGAGATGCACCAGGAGCCGAAGCTGCGGAGTTCGATGACTCAGCGTGGCGAACTCTCGACGTTCCGCACGATTGGAGCATCGAAGACAGGACCGACGCGACGAACGAGGGAGCGGGTTCGGAGTGGGGCACAGGGACCAGCCCGACCCGCATAGGGCCATTCGACATTTATGCGAGTGAGGGGCAAGGCGCTACTGGGTGGACAGTTGGTGGCGTGGGCTGGTACCGCAAAACCTTCGACCAGCCGCAGTTGACGCCGAACGGCAAAGCCGAAGTGCGATTTGAAGGCGTCTACATGAACAGCGATGTGTGGCTGAACGGCACACATCTCGGCAATCATCCCTACGGATACACAGAGTTTGCATACGACGTCACATCGGCGTTGAAGGACGGCAAGAATACGCTCGCGGTGCGCATCAACAACTTTGGCCGCAACAGCCGATGGTATTCCGGCTCGGGAATCTTTCGCAAGGTGTGGTTAAGCATGGCAGGCGAGTTTCGGATTCCGGCGTATGGAGTGTATGTCACAACGCCAGAAGTGCGAAAAGATGCAGCGACGGTGAACGTCGACGTAACAGTCGAAAACGGATCGGCGGCAGCGAAGCGGGCCAACCTGCACGTCCGACTGGTCGAAGCGGATGAATCGGTTGCCGGAGAAACGCAAGCCGCAGTCGCTGTGCCCGCGGGGAGCAGGGCAGAGTCCACCTGCGTTTTGCATATCGCAAATCCTCATCTATGGTCGCCGGCCGATCCGCACCTGTACCGGGTAGAGGTGGCGATTGAGGCGAACGGCCTGATCGCTGACTCGACGTCGTTACCGATCGGCGTGCGCAAGGTGGAGATCGATGCCGTCCAAGGTCTGCGCGTGAATGGCGAGAGCATCAAATTGCGCGGCGGCTGCGTGCACCACGATAACGGCCCGCTCGGTTCGGCGTGCCTACCACGCGCGGAAGAGCGCCGCGTTGAGATTCTGAAGGCGAACGACTACAACGCGATTCGCACCAGTCATAACCCACCGTCGCCGGACTTTCTGGATGCGTGTGACCGGCTGGGAATGCTCGTGATCGACGAGGCGTTCGATTGCTGGGAGGGAGAAGGCAAGAATCCGCAGGACTTCCATTTGTACTTCAAGGACTGGTGGCAACGCGATCTCGAAAGCATGGTTCTGCGCGACCGCAATCATCCGTGCGTGGTTTTGTGGAGCATCGGAAACGAGATTCCCGAGCGCGCCGAGCCGCAAGGCGTTGAAACCGGTACGGCGCTGGCGGCGTTGGTACATAAGCTCGATCCTACGCGCAAAGTTACAGCGGCGATTCCCGCTCCTTTTGATCATCCAAAGCAGACCTGGCAAGACATGCAGCCGGCCTTCACCTATCTCGATGTGGGCGGCTACAACTACCAGTGGGAGCAGTATGCGAGCGATCACTTGAAGTACCCGGAACGAGTCATGGTCGGCACGGAGTCCTTTCCGAATCAGGCGTTCCAGAATTGGCAGGCCATTGAGAGAGACAGCTGGGTGATCGGCGATTTTGTGTGGACTGCGATCGACTACCTGGGCGAATCGGGCATTGGCCACGCAAGCATCCGCAATGGCCCGGGGGCGGACTCGTTTTCTGAGCCGTATCCATGGTTCAACTCCTATTGCGGCGACATCGACCTGATCGGAAACAAGAAGCCGCAATCGTATTTCCGCGACGTGGTGTGGAGGCGGAGCCCGATCGAGATTGCGGTGCAGCGGCCATTGCCGAACGGATTTAAGGAGTCGGTCAGCCTATGGGGCTGGAGCGACGAACTGCGTAGCTGGACTTGGCCAGGGCTCGAAGGCACTACGATGAATGTCCGCGTCTACAGCCGTGGGGATCAGGTGAAGCTGCTGTTGAATGGCAAAGAGCTTGGCTCGAAGAACCTGACCAATGAGGACGCGCTCAAAGCTGAGTTTGCAGTTCCCTATGCCCCTGGTGAATTGCGAGCCGTAGCTTACCAGAACGGAAACGAAATTGGGTCAGCTGTTTTTGCATCCGCAGGCAAGGCTCACAAGCTCATTTTGGTCCCGGATCGTTCAAAGTTGAAGGCCAGTCGCGATGACCTGAGCTACATCATGGTTTCGATCGTGGACGAGGAGGGTCGACTGATACCAGACGCAGTGGTTCCGGTCTCGTTCACCATCGACGGAGCAGCCGAAATTGCAGCCGTAGGCAATGCGAATCCCAAAGATGTGGCGAGCTTCCGGCAGCCGCGACGCAATACATTCCACGGTACGTGCCTGGTGGTGATAAGGCCTACGGGAGAATCGGGCTCGATTGAACTGCGGGCCGATTCGCCTGGCCTCGAAGGTGCGACGGTGCAACTGCAGACGGCTTAACGGTTTTCCGAACACTCGGTAGCCTACCGTCTCAGTTCCCGTTGACCGGGATCAAAGATCTCGCTGCAAATTGTTGCTTCGGTGCGGGAATGCCGTGCTGGTGGCAGTCAGTGCACTTAACCCAGTGGATGTTATGCGTGCTTTTGGCGTCGGCGAAGGTTGTATCCATTTTCTCAACATCAATTCCGCAATGTGACATTTGCGGGTGACAGGTCTTGCACGATGCGCGCGCATTTTCGTTGTGCCCGTTGTGACAGCTGAAGCAGCTCAGGCCCTCATGTACACCCATCGGCGTGCGATCGTCGCCCGACCCGGCCTGCATTCCCCAGTTGTTTGCCGCCGCAACCGTACCAGCCTCCGGCACGCGCGGCGCGTGGCACTGGTAGCAGACAGTCTGGCGCTGGTCCTGGCTGACATGGAGCGGACGGGCGCCGTCGTTGAGCTGAGGAATCGCGAGGTCTACTGCGGCGAAGTGCATGCTTTCGCGCCGGTCATAAAACGCGAGCGAGACGGGAACAGCCGGGCCTGCAACGGAGGCGCGTTCGGTGGGCTTTGACTCTGGCAGGCCTTCCCGGTGAATTGAATGGCAGCTTGCGCAGGGAATAGCCGGCTGATTGGCAAGGCGCGCATTGACAATGTGCCATGGCCCGACGGTGTTTTGCGGCTGAACGAGTTCGCGAATCGATCCGGGAAAGTACATGCCGTGGCAGCGCAAACAGTCTTCCATCATGCGCCGTTGGGAGTTGTGCGTAGCATTGGTGAAGATTTGCGCGTAAGTAGCACTGTGTGGACCGGCAGCCCACGAAGCATACTCGTGTCGATGGCAGCGCTGGCAGCTCGCGTCCATGGCCAGAACATCAACCTGGCGAAGCCGGATTTGCTCAGGCCAGCGATGGGTGAGATGCACCCAGGTGTGGCGCAGCTTGACGCCTGGACCGGCCTCGTGGCACTCCATGCAGCCCAAACTGCGGTGCGGGGAGTCGTGCACGTAGCTGACATACGAGCTCATCTCGTGGCAGCTTGCGCAGCCCTGGCCGCGCTCTGA
>JASHVU010000606.1 GCA_030044455.1 Acidobacteriaceae bacterium
ATAGACCGCGGCCAAGGCGATCTCCTCTGGAGAATGTATGCGGCCCGAAGGAGCAACACTCTTCGGCAATCTCGAAGGCCAGTCCTTAGGCAGGCCATCTTTCAGCTTCAGCGCGTATTCATTTGGCGTGAGAGTCCAGCCAACATTGAGTTGATTGATTTGGATACCTTCTCCCCCGAGCGCGTCGGCAAGATTCCGCGTCAGTGTCATCATGCCGCCTTTCGAGATGGAATAGGCCAAGAGAATCCGCTCCCCGCAATAGCCGTTGATCGAACCGATGTTCAATACGCGTCCTTTACCTTGTTGTCGAAAATAAGGAAGAGCCGCCTGAATCAGGAAAAACGGCGCCCTGAGGTTGACGGCCAAAGTTCGGTCGAAAGTTTCGCGGTTGGTATCTTCAATACTTCCATGCGTGATTGCCGCAGCATTGTTGACAAGGCCGTCGATTTTTCCGAATCGAGCGACGGTCTCAGCAACGAGCCTCGCAGGTGTCTCGATGGCTTCAAGAGCGCCGACAGTGAACGACGCGTTGGCACCGATCTCGGTGGCCAGTTTCTCCGCGGCATCTTTTCTTCTGCCATGAATCATGACTCGAGCACCCTCGCGAGCAAAGAGTCGAACCATCGCCTCGCCAATGCCTGTGGTTGAGCCTGTCACCAATATGACTTTGTTCGGTAAGCGCTCACTGGAGGGAGATTCTGGTTGATTCATGGTCTGAGCACCCCTTTGACAATTGCGCCAGTAGACATTTCATCAAAGACCTGACGCCAGTCGGCGAGAGGCGAAACGCGATTGAGTATTAAATCGAGATCGATCTTACCGTCGGATAAAAGCAACAGAACTTTTTCCCATATCGGCCAGTTATGCGAATAGCTACCCTGAAGGGTGACCCCTTTCTGGACGAGTTGATCGAGCGAAAAGTTAAGAGGCTGTGGTCCCCACCCCACCTTGGTGATCTGACCTGCTGGACGGACAATATCCAATGCTAATTTGAGGGATGCGGATACCCCTGCTGCATCGATGACCAAGTCGACCCCAAAACCGTCACCGAGCTTTTTGACCCAGCCAACAACATCCTCCCCATCTACGCCCAGTACCGTGTCGGCGCCGATCCGTTTGGCTACCTCAAGCCGCCCGGCATCGGCAGGAATTCCGATTACGATGAGATGCCCAGCTCCAGAAAGTTTTGCCATCGCCGCGCAAAGAAGGCCAATTGGGCCTGGGCCGATGACCGCGACACTGTCACCGGGCCGCAGATGGGAGTTGACACAGACAGCATTGTAGGCCACGCAGCACGGCTCGGTTAACGCCGCCTTTTCCAAGGCCAACGATGCCGGAACCATATGAAGGCAGCGTGCCGGCACTCTTACAAAAGAAGCCATTGCCCCATTAACTCCATACCCGAAGCCCAGTCTCTTCGGATCCAGATTGTAAAGACCCCGACGAAGGAACGGGGAATCGTCAGGTAGCACGGCAGCGGTTTCGCTGACGACTCGGTCACCCTCGCTGAAGGTGTTTACACGGGCACCTTGTTTCGCGACGACGCCAGCAAATTCATGACCGAGGACGACTGGATAATTGACGTGCCAGCTCTGCTTTCCGGCGAATTGATGCAGATCGCTCCCACAGATTGCTACTGCATGCACCTTCAATAAAACATCCTCATCCCCGATTTCCGGAACTGGAAGTTCACGCAGTTCCACCGAGTAGGGCGCTTTTGCATAGTTAACAAGACCAAGCATCGTAGAGTTCGCAAAACCTCCAAGTCAACCAGATTAACGCTCAACTAACTGATATGGCAAAGCTTGTTCTCGTCTTTGACGCAGGGCCGGCGCATATCAGTTACCGAATAATCTGGGCAGGCAGGCATGATCCCATCCTATGAGAGTGAGATCAATTGCCTGCGTATATAGAAAGAGCGGAGTCAACAGCATTGAGACATCCTCATACTTCTTGGCAGATGTAGCCTGCCTGAATCATTTCGAAACCGGGAATCGTCGCTTCGTTCCGACATTGCATCTCATCCGCGGATTCGCCGACCACATTACAGAGATAGGCAGAGAATACGCTCAGGTTCCACTTATCAACTCAACGCGCCTTCTGCTCACTGTCGCTCTCTTTTCTTTTCCTGACAGCGGACTGGCGATGGCCTTCAACCAGCATTTGCCACTTAACAACGGAAACTGAAACTCGAAGCAATATGTTTGCTGACCGAGACCTGACAGCTCGAATGGAGCCTCCATTTTCGACAGTTGCCGGCCGCCCCTATCCTCCAGGAATACCGAGATCACACCGGATGTCGAATCTGCATAGTCATTAATCATCATCACCTCGAGCTGATGTACCGCCCCCACCCTGACCGTCGGATGCCAGAAATTGATGTACACACCGATCGGCCTAAACGCGTTGGCCATATACTCCTCGAAATGCGGCTCAAGCTTGAGGCTTTTCACATCCTGGAAACTGTCACTCGTCTCTCCGTTGGGTTTCGAATAGGTTAGAAAGACAAAATGCATCACGGCCGCAAAGTGACGGAAAGCTCGCCAGTACTCCGTCTCCCCGGAAATCAGGTATGCGTACTCTTCGAGACGATCCTCAGGCGTTGCGCTCGAAGGAAGAATCTTCTCCCAAACCTTCTTCGTCAGTGTTGTTGGGCTCCCGTCGCGGTTTACCCAAAGCCATCCATACTCATTCAATATAAGGGAGTGCGATGTAGGTAGACCCACTCGATCCGCGCCTCCTCTGGATTCGAGATCTTCCATTGAGTCAATATGAATCTTGTTTCCGGGAGAGGGTTCAAAGAGATATGGGTGCTGTTCTACTGGATCGTTAGGACTGGCCGGCGGGTTGTAACTGTTCTCCCAGGGGCGCCCCGACAAATCCAATGTCCTCACTTCAGGAATGATCTTAGTGGATAAGTTTGGGAACCAACTCTCATTGCTCGCGTCCCAAATCGCGACGCTGGGATGGTTGCAATTGTCCAGAATCCACTCGGAGAACTCCAAGATCAACTGCTCTTCATCGTAGGCTTTGAATATCTCTGCCCTTCCTGCCGACTGTGGGCCAGTCCAAATGGGGTACTCATATTGGATTAACAGACCCGCCTCATCGGCAATGTCTAACCATCGATCCGGAACCGGCCCAATACAAAAACGAAAGCAGTTCCAGTTCAGGCGTTTTGGTATGTCCGTCAAAAGCCTTCTTACCCACACTTCATCCCATGGCAACCTGTCGCAAACCGGGTCTTCAAAAAAGCGATGCAGAGCAATATTGGAGCCCCGCAGGAAATATGGCTGTCCATTTAGGTAGGCGCGCTGCGTGGGCGTGTCAAAACGCAACTCGCGCATACCGAATCTCGTCTTCACGCTATCGGCGCTTGTATTTACTTCAAGGTGATAAAGCTGAGGATCATCTGGCCACCATAGTTGCGCACTCGGTAATGGAATTTTTACCCCGAATACTTTCTCAGCACCAGCCTCGACAGATATCTGATGCGCATGACGCTGGATGACTTGCTCCGAATTGCCAGGGCGTATCGCAAATCGTAGGACGTCTTGCACAGGTTCACGACTGCAGTTCTTAACCTTTGTTTGCACCAATATCTCACGCGGCGAGATGCGAGGCGCGATTTGAACACTTTCAATTGCAGGATTATCGCTGAGGTATACGCTTACCTCATCATAAATTCCGGGAGTCCATTCCTTTTTCTCCCAATCGATGCCGCCTATGACCCCGTGGGGGAGAACACCCGGATGTGCGCCGACCCGAACGACAAGCTCGTTTTCCTCAGACCAGCGAATCCTACCCGAAAGGTCGAAATGCCCTGCAGTAAAGCATCCCCAATGTTCACCAACTTTGCTTCCATTGAGCCACACGGCCGTCCCAAACTGTGCCTTATTTATCCTTAGTCGGGCCAATTGACGAGCGGGCTGCGCAACAAACGTTGTGCGGTACCAGAAGTACCTCCGCGTCTGTCGTGTAAATCGTCTAACATCACCTGCTTGAATTCCACCCACCTGCAAGGTCACTTCTGCCTCGTTTTGACTTAATTCGCGGATCCACGAACTAGCATCAAAATCATCTACGTCTGGGAAAGGAGGAGTTGAGGAATGGATAAGGCCCGGCACATCGACTCTATGAGAGAAAGAACTAGGAATAACGTCGGCCACAATTGAATCATCGATCTCCCATGTGCCACGTAACGATAAGATGGTTCTCCCGCCCGTCTCGTGGGGAGCTATAGAGGTTTCACTCTCCGTCGCGTTCTGAATCGACAATTGAGGCAAACATTTTTGGGAGATTCCAGTCCCCATCAGGAGTAGGAATTTGCGACGATCCATGGTTGAACCTTTTCGATTTGATCCCAACGCCGAGCCGCTGTCCGCAACTGACCCTGCGTCCTAGCATGAAGCCGTCCATGCAAAAGCTGCGAGATCCGAACAACCGATGCTGCTTGCTTTAGGAAGTTGCGAAAAGTGAGAGAGACGGCGCGAACTGCCGTCCCCCTCCTTATGAGCGCGAGTTCTAAGTCTTGCGGCATTTTCTGAGTTACTGTGTCTTTTCCAGTTTTTCTCAAGGTCGCCGCTCCCTGGTGGTCGCGTCGACTCGGCCTCCCGGTTCCGGGCTACAGCTACTCAGAAAATGCATTAGAACGACAGGCGCGCTCCGAGTTGCACAGTACGGCCGGAAACGGCGCTGCTTGTGATTTGCTGGGTCACCGGACCAGTGTAGGCTTCGCCCGCAGCAGGCGCCGATACAAGACCTACATCACCACCCCCCGGAGCCGCCCAACTCGTGTGGTTGAAGGCGTTGTACGCGTCGATCCGAATCTGGAACTTGACGCCTTCCCAAGGCAAGGAGACAACCTTGCTGCCTGAAAGGTTCACTTTACCCAATCCAGGCCCGTACAGGCTATTCCTTCTTACGTCCCCGTAGGTTCCGTTGGCGGGCTTAATGAAGGCTGCCGGATTAAACCACTCGTTGAAGCTCCGGCTTGACGACTTCCAACTTACGCCGGGATTCCAATTCGGAAATTGTGAACTTCCCGAGGCTTGGTTGTAAGTTGTGCCGTCGGCCTTTACAGTGAATGGATTGCCGCTAAGGACGGTCATCGAGCCGCTAATTTGCCAGCCGCCAATCACTGCATCCACCGCCGAATTGTTGTTCAGGAACTGCATACCTCTGCCAAACGGCAATTGATAGACTGCATAGCCCTTGAGCGCCTGGCGAACATCAAAGTTTGCATTGCTGTAGTTGGCCGCAGAGTCGTTGGGGATCTGATAGTCGCTAGCTCCCGCCTGGCAGCACCATCCCGCACTGTCCTCGTCGTCCAAAAAGTGCGACCAGACATAGTTAAAGCTGAAGCTCAGACCCGAGCTCACTCGCTTTGTAATCTCGGCCTGGAGCGAGTTGTAATTGGAGACGCCGTCAAGGCTCGCGGTGCTTGAACTAATGTTTCCAAAAAGCGAGTACGGACGATATATTGTGTCGCTCGGCGAGAGTTTTGTCGCAGGCACGGCATTGATGTCGTTCGTGACGGGAAGGTTCCACCCGTGGCTCCCTACGTAAGATACTTGGGCCACTAAATTCGGGAAAAGTTCACGCTGGACGGATGCGGTCCATTCGTAAATCTTCTGTATCGGTGCGTGAAATGGGCTATAACCTACATTTTGGCCATTGAGGGCAGCCGGATTTCCGTTAGGCGACACGTAAGGAAGCGGAGTGGAGGTCCCATAAAGCGTGCCTGTTCCATCAAGCTGGACGACGGGCGTGATGCCGCTGGTCGTATCGCTGACATTACCGGAGGTGCTGAAGGCTGCGCCCAGACCTTCGCTGTACATGTCGAGGGTCATTATATGGTCGTAGACTCCGAAGCCGCCTCGAACGGTGGTATTGGCCCACGGCTGCCAGGAAAATCCCAGGCGCGGAAGAAACGTGCTAAGCACATTCGCCTGGAGCGAAGCCCGGCCATTGGCCTGTGTATTGCCAAACCACATGGCGCCGAGTGACGCCGGACTGGTTGCTGGATTCAGGACTGTCGGGTCAAACAGCATCTCGTTGCCATGAATTTCATTCCATCCATGGCTGATATCATAGCGGAGCCCAATATTGATCGTGAAGTTGGGGTGTAGCTTGTAATCGTCCTGAATGAACATCTCAGGGGCCTTCATGCGCGCTCCGTACTCTGGCGAGATGCCAGCGTTCCAAGTGTTCGAGAGGCCGAGCAGAAAGTCGGCATAATCCATACCGGATGTTCCGCTCGCGGGAGCTGCGCATGTACTCCCAGTCGGAGCGCCGGGCGGGCAATTGGCACTCGAAACGGTCCAATCTTCGGTGTACCGGCCGTCGAAATCCATGCTTCCGGCGTTGATGTTACCCCAATTTGTGTCGTCCTGACGGAAGAATAAGAACTCTCCGCCAAAATGAAGGATGTGCTTGCCGCGTATCATCGTTACGACATCCGACGGATCGAAAGTATGC
>JASHVU010000607.1 GCA_030044455.1 Acidobacteriaceae bacterium
CCGAACCGCGTTGTCCCCAAGGCTCCGCCGGTGGCCAGCGCGGCGCAGCCCTTTGCCGGTGACGGCGCGCCGCGCGAGATCGGCATTCCCACGCGACAGCCGTCAACCACCATCGACGCACTGGAGAAGGAGTTCCATCGCAAGAAGCAGCGCGAGCTCGTAGCGGCAACGCGCGCCGGAGGCGGCGAAGCCAGCGAGCCCAAGCAGCGCCGCACCGGCGAAAAAGTTGGCCGCAACGATCCCTGCCCTTGCGGCAGTGGAAAGAAATACAAGAAGTGCCACGGGGCCGAGACGTGATTCGGGAAGGTTTTCAAAGTCCCTGATTGGTTTTTGGGAGGCAGGTTGAGAATCATGGCCTCCCAAAGCCTTGTCGTAGCACGTCGAGCGCTGATGCCGGTCCTGAATTGCTTACTGAGGAGCGGACGCACTTACAGCGACGCCATTGGACAAGACGGGAATCGCCACGCGCTCATTCTTTTGTTCGATGGATTTGATGACCTGCTTTCTCAATTGCGGAAGGCTGGAATCCACCGTCTTGCCCTCAGCCTTTTTTCGATCCAGCTTCTTGTCGCACTCGATCAGCCAGGCTTGGACATACCTGTCATCGAAGGTCATATCATCGCGAGTGAATACCCGACCGGCAGACAGCATCTCCGTGGTCGATGGATTCTTTCGCCAAAGCTTCCAGGAAGCGATTCCGAACAGGTCTCTGCGAATCCTGGATCCACCAGGAGCGAACGGGCTGTTCAATGTTGTCGGCATGGCTTTCTCCTTTACTTGAACTAAAAGTTCGGGACATCTGAGCGACCCGTCCGCGATCCACTACAGGCGATCCTCTCAGCAGTCTCCCTTGCCCTGAATAGCGACGTGTGAATGCAAATTCCCTCATGCCAAACGCATTTCTTGCGAAATGATGCCGCCAGGCGATTGACGGAGACCGTTTCCGACTACGCTCGGGAGTGGTTGCAGCGATTCGGCCGCAGGGGCTGGGGATTACGTCGGATATAGCTTTGCGATAAGGGCGGGGGTTCGGAGTAAAGCAATCGGAAGACCGCTCGAGCTCCGCAAAATCCTCCGGCTCAGCGGTTTAGCGGAAGAAGCTGAACAGGCTTTTCTTTTCTTCGCGGTCGGCCGGCAGGCCGCAGGCGATGCGCGCCATTTGCCTGATGGCCAGCGAAATCTGAGAGTCATCGAGCGCCAGCGGCGTTGCCGTGGACTGCGTTCGCCGCGCACTGGCCCAATCGTCGGGAATTCTCCACTGCGTGGGCCGGGTGAGCGCTTTCTCGATATTCTTGTCGTCGAACAGCAGCGTGGCAGGCTTGTACCGGTTAAGCACAATCTGCAAACCCCAGTCGCGCTTTGGGAAAAATCGTGTGATCATGCGATTGGCGTTGCGAAGCTCCGAGATTCCAACCTGCGTAACGAGATAAATCACCGCGTCGCTGGCGAAGAGCGCGGTGTCCATCAGGTCCACGCGCGAACCAAGGTCTACGACGATGAACTCGAAGTCCTGGCGCGCAACGCCGAGCAGCTTGTCGAGGAATTCGCGGTTGGGTTGGTCTGCCTGAAAGTCGCTAGGCGCTGCAAGCACGCCCACCCCTGACGAATGCCTGGCCACCAGCGTGTTGAGAAAGTTGGAATCAAGCCGGGTTGGATCCTGAAGCGCATTGGCGACAGAGAATTCAGGCACGATACCCAGGTTGATGGCCGCGTCCCCCAGGGGTAGCCCAAGATCGATCAACAGCGTGCTGCGCTCCGACTCCTGCGCCAGCGAAATGGCGAAGTTGGCAGCAATCGTGGTAACGCCGCACCCCCCTTTGGTTCCCAGAAAGGTAAACACCTTGCTGGCAGCGCGGGCAGGTTCGGGTGGCGCAGTGGAGCGATTCGATGCGCGAATCAGCGCCTCGGCAATCTCGCCGTTATCCAAGGGCAAAGTGAAGAATTCACGCACGCCCGCGCGCATGAAACGGATTGCCAAGCGCACATCGGGATCGGCGGAATAGGCCATCACATAGGTCTTGCCGCTGGCCAGCAGGTTTTCGGCTAGCTGCACCGCAAAATCGGAATCGCTGTCGGCATCGACCACGACCACGTCGTAATGCTGTTCGAGCAGCCTGGGCAGTTCATCAAGATCGTGGGGAAAGGCGACGTACTCTTTAACTGTTACGCCGGGACGGCCTGACAGGGCTTCAGCCATCTCGCCGCGCCGCCGTTCATCGGCGCCGATGAGCGCGACCGACAAGGAACTCTTGTCGAAACTGCCCGGAGTTCCGGTTAAGTCCGCCATAACAAAACGGCTGCGTCCGCCAGCCGCGCACGCCATCTATTTTAGCGTGCGGTTGTAAGGCATCTCTGCGCGCACACTCCAGCAGCGTGTGCGTATTCTACCTTCAATCGCATGATCCCACAAAACTTATGCCGGCGCAGCTTGCACATGTTGGCCTTTCGAGTACGCCTTCAGTACCAATCATCGGCATTTTGAAGACTTTGATGACCAAAGCTAAGTGTGACTGGGTTACCTGCGGCATTTTCTGAGTTACCGTGTCCTTTCCAACCCTTACCAAGGTCGCCGTTCCCTGGTGGTCGCGTCGACCCGGCATCCCGGGTTCGGGATATAGCAACTCAGAAAATGCATTAGGACAGTGAAGGAGTAAGAGAGTGAAGGGGAAAAGGGCCGGCTGCGAGCGGGCAGCGCGACCGGAACTACTTCTGCGCCCCGCAAGCCTCAAATGTCAGGTCCCGCGCGCTGCTCCTGCGGTCCGCGCACCATTGTTCAAATAAGCGCCCGTAGCTCAGGGTCAAATAGCTTGATCGATCCACTCCCAGCCGAGCAGACGCCCGATCGATCCATTCTCCATCGCCTTCGAGTTCCGCGAAGTTTCCAATCGGCGTCTCGTCCACCACGCAATGGCCCTCGCAGTCTGCCCATTCCGTACGCCACTTTTCGTAGCGGAAAGCGGCCACCAGTCCCAGCGAGCGAAACACCTCAGCCAGCGCATCGCCGTCTGCAATTTCAGTCTCTGTTTCTACGCGGTGTTTGTGCCTGTCTTCTCCGGGAGCACCGTCAGGCAGCCGCTTGTGGGTCAGCGTCCACCTTCCGGCATAATTGCGGATGCGCAGAATCTCAGTGCGGGCGCGAAGGCGGCGGTCGGGCGTGTCGTAAAGGACGTTGCTCTCAAAGCTGCGCGGGGTCACGAGCTTGAATCCCGCGGCGCCGAGCTTTTCTTCCAGTGCGGCCAGGTCATCGACGCGGAACTTGATCTCAGTCTCTACAGGCATGGTAATGAGCGAGTATACAAGAGGTGGCGCGGCCGACGTTCGAGCGGCGAGAATGGAAGAGTGAAGACGCTGCGGCTCATGGTCGATGCCGGCAGGCAAGGGTCGCAGGAGTTTGCCGCGGCACTCGAACAGGCCGCTCGAATCCTGCGCGACGGCGGGCTGGTGGCGCTACCCACTGAAACCGTCTACGGCCTGGGCGCCAACGCGCTCGATGCTGCAGCTGTAGAGCGGATCTTTGCCGCCAAGGATCGTCCCAAATGGGACCCCATCATCGTGCATGTCTCCGGTCTCGAGATGGCTCGCCAACTCGTGTCTTCCGTTCCCGACTCGGCAACGCGTTTGATCGAGGCCTTCTGGCCCGGCCCGTTGACCCTGCTATTGCCTCGATCCGCCGCGGTACCCGACGTGGTCACAGCCGGCCGGCGGCTGGTGGGCCTGCGCATGCCCGCCCACCCTGTCGCCCTTGAGTTTATCTGCCGGGCGGGCGTGCCTGTCGCTGCGCCCAGTGCCAATCGCTTCTCCCAGGTCAGCCCCACAACCGCTGCGCACGTCTTGCGCGATCTCGACGGCCGCATCGATGCCGTTCTCGACGCGGGTCCGACGCTGCACGGCGTCGAATCAACCGTCCTCGATCCCAATTCCAGCCCCCTGCTCATGTATCGGCCGGGAGCCATTACGCAGGAGATGATTGCGCGCGTCGCCGGCCCGGTTGAGATTTTTGAGCGTGATGGTAATCTGCGCGAAATGCTGGCCGAGGCGCTGCCATCGCCGGGTGTTGGCCTGCGCCACTATGCTCCAAAGGCGCGGCTCATCCTGCTTGAGGCCTCAGCAACGGAGCCGGTATCGGCAGTTGCCGAACTCGCGTCCGGCTTGACTCAGGCCGCTCGCGAGCTGGCCGGCCAAAAGGTGGGCGTGATGCTGCCCGCGGGCATCACTGCCCCACACGGCTCTGCTTCTCTATGCATCTTCAATTGGGGACGTTGGGAAGCACCGGCCGAGATGGCGCAATCGCTCTACGCCGGTCTGCGCGCGCTCGATGACCAGGAATGCACCGTCATTCTCTGCCCGCTGCCGCCGGATGAAGGGATTGGAGTCGCGATTCGCGACCGGTTGAGAAAGGGCGCTCAACGCGCACACCCCGGTTAGGGGATGGCGCAATTCCCTCCACCCAAGTAGAGATCGTACAAGGCACCCCAAGATCATGCGCGCCGTGATCGTGCTACTGGCCGAGTTCGCCCACCTTGTGCATGTACTTGATGGCCGATTTATAGACCAGCATGCGCGTGCGTCCACGCACTTTCAGCGAATTGCGGTCGTACCACTCGATGCACCCTTCAATCTTCTCTCCGTCTTCGAGCACAATCACCATCTGCGTCTGCGACTGGATCTGCTTCTGCAGGTAAAACAGCTCGGCGTGCCGGTTTTGCGCATCGGTCTCGATCAGTTGCGCTGAAAACCGGTACGGCAGCGATGATGGAAAGTTCTTCTTCGCGTACATGTTGTTTCCGCCGTTGTCTAACGCGCTCTCAAATCGCCTTACCTGCAACATCGAGGAGAAACTCATAAGGCATCAACCTTCCTGAACAAAACAAAGATGATCGCTACAGCGGATTGGCGAGTCTTCTGTTTCCTATCCGCTGCATTTCACTCGTAGCCGCTCACTTCCGCACGCAAATGGGAAGAATTACCCGGTACGCATGACTACCATGCGCTCGTTATGTGCGATACCGGCCCGGTAATGGGAAAGATGCCCGGCGTTCTGTGGAGGTTGCTCTTACCATTATGCGGTCGATGTCAAGTCTTGGGACGCATGAATTGGGACGCAGTTCCGCGTCCTGGCGCTCAATTGCACCAAAACTATCCGATGAATCAAGAGATGCAGGCCGTGGACGGTAGATTCATTCCCGGTCAAGACTGAGCGCCATGGCGTCAAGCGAGAGCGACCGCAGCAGATTGCGCCGCATTCCCTGCTCAACCTGGGTAACCGCATGAACGGCAGCGTCGATCCACTCAACGCTCAGGCCTGCCGACAGTTTGCCGAGTTCCGTTTCCAGATCCAGGTTGCGAATCAGCGCGGAACTGCCGGCAACCGTCAGCAGCAGGTCTTCAAGAAGGCTTGAAAGCGCGCGCAGCAGATTCAAGGTTTTCTCCTGCCCATCGGCGCCCGCCCGATACGACTCAGTGGCCTGGAAGAGTTGCGTGTAGCCGCGCTCCTGAATCGCTCCCCGCAGGATTACCAGCGCATCCTGGCGGCTGACAAGGTACTTGTCGAGATCGATCGTCAGGGCGCGCCCTACAGCGCCTTCGGCGAGCCGCGAGGCGAGCGCC
Source organism: Acidobacteriaceae bacterium (assembly GCA_030044455.1). Taxonomy (GTDB): domain Bacteria; phylum Acidobacteriota; class Terriglobia; order Terriglobales; family Acidobacteriaceae; genus Telmatobacter. The sequence continues at coordinate 5,608 of JASHVU010000607.1, forward strand.
CGGTCGCGCGGCTTCAGTTCCGGCCGCCGCTGGGCCAGCAGAGCCTCGAGTTCGCCGGCCGGCAGCGCGCCCAGCCGGTGAATGACCGCGCGGGAACGGATGGTGGGCAGCAGTTCCTGAGGATTCTCAGTGAGCAGAATCAAGGTGGTGTGTTCCGGCGGTTCTTCAAGGAGTTTAAGAAGGCTGTTGGCTGCCTCTTTCATAAACGCCGACGAGGTGAAAATGGTGAACGCGCGCTTAGCCTCTACCGGCGGGCGATAGTAGGCCGCGTGGATGGCCTGCCGCACCTGCCCCAGCTTGATCATTAACTGCGGTGGGTCGGGGGGAATAACAAGCACGTCGGGGTGGGTCTGGACCAGGATGCGGGTCTCGCGCTTGTCGGTCTCACGCAGGTCTTCGCGGGCGGCAACAGCCTCAGCCACCAGTTCTTCGAGGTTTGCCGCCGCTCCAATGCGTGTGCAATTTGAACACCGGTCGCAGTAATCCGGCAGGCCGCCGATTTCGCGGGGATCAAGGCAATTAGCAACTTTGGCCAGCATCAGCGCCAGGGTGTATTTGCCCGCGCCGGCAGGTCCGGCCAGGATGAGCGAATGGGGCAGCCTGCCTGCGCGGACGCTCTCGCGCAGGTGGGTTACCGTGGCCGCATTGCCCAGAAAGTCGCTGAAGCCCACGGAATGAGAATAGACGACCGAGACCGCTTGGTGTCCAACCGCTTGGCGCCAAGCCTGGGACGGAGAGCGAAGTACCCTACCCCCGGAGTAGCAGATGGTTAAGTGGCTTTTGTTCAGTCGTTTGCGCGTCCGAATTCTTGTACAGCCAATTCATCCTAAAGGGGTTATTGCTTAAAACTCTCATAAATAAAGAGTTAGGAGCGCAGCAGCAATGATCCGAGCGCAGGCATTCTTCCTCTCCTTCACCCGCATTTCAATTTAACGCAAGGCCCTGAAATGAACTGCAAACTGAACTGAAAGTGGCGGCAAAGGTCTTATGTGACAAGTTCTATGGATTTTTTGTCAACTATGCTTGACAAATCTTAGACAATTATGTAAAG
>JASHVU010000059.1 GCA_030044455.1 Acidobacteriaceae bacterium
AGAGGCCGCCCTCCTCAGGAAAGCGCGAGGAGAGCTCGTTGATGACCAGCGCGCCGGGAACGAAGAAGAAGACGGCGGCGAGAACCCAGAGACTGATGGACGAGGTGCCGTTGTGTCCGGCAGCGGCGATCCAGCGGGGGCCGAGAACGGTGGCGATGTTGAAGAGCAGCACATCCCAGAAGCCCATCGCCTTGCGCAGTTGCGATTTGGTGCCAACGGCGTCGGCCGCGGAAGTAGTCATCGGATCTCCTGGGTCTTAGGGGTAAATGGGCTGTTGCGGAGATGATACGGCATTTTCTGAGATACCGTGCCGTTTCTTGCTCCGACGCAAGGTTGCGGGTCTCTGATGGTCACGTCGACCTGACTGTTGCGGGTTCGGGCTGCAAGCTGTCAAAAAATGCGATTGCCGATGGGGCGAGGGTTTGCGTCTATTCGGCCGCGACAGGTCCTCGGGTAGGGTCGAGGGGTTCGAGGCCTTCGGCTTTGGCGGTTTCAAGCAGCGGCGCGGAGGTCGAGACAAAGACGATGTCCGCGCCTTGAAACATGTCGCGCGCGGTGAGAGCGGCGCCGAGCTGGAGAGCCTCAGGCCAGCGCAGGGCGGTGCGATCGAGGAGCTGTCGGGCGGCCTCAAGGACGGCAGGGTTAAGGGGTTGCTGCACGGTGCGAGCCGACTCCTGGCGCAGGCTTTCGAGGGCGGCGGCGGCGTCTTCGGGAGCGATAGCGCCGGCGCGCTCGCGACGACGGATGGCGGCGTAGACCTCGAGCGGCGTGGAGGCGGCGATGAGCTTGCGGTTGTCTTCGAGCGGCTCCAACAGGCGAATCAGGCTGTCAGTGCCTGGCTCCTGCACAAACAGCTTGATGAAGGCGGTGGCCTCGAGGAAGTAGAAGCTCACGCTTCCTCCCGCTCCTCTTCGAGGATCGCGGCCGCAATCTCGCCTTGCACGGCCACGGGATGGAAGCGATGCGCTTCTTCGGGAATTCCGGCTTCAGCTCGGTTGAGGCGGATGGTGGTGGTTGGGTAAGCGGGAGTCTTGGGGTTGGCAATCTTGCTGGTCATCACTACGCCGCGCTGGATGGCTTCGGCCAGAACTTCCTGGCGGGACTCAGGGTGCTGGTTCCAGCGGAAGGATTTGCGCGGCAGGAACGAGTCGCGAAACCATTTGAGCGCGATAAAGGCGTGGCCGCCGCGCTCGGCCTCGGCCAGGGCGGTGCAAAGCTCCTTGACGCGGTTGTCCATGTCGGCCGGCAGAATGGGTTCCTCAGGTTCGTCGTCATCATCGATTCTGCGCGACACAACTACACGCGGCGAGCGGCTGTTGTGGTTGTCGCCATCGGTAATGCGCTCAAAGTAGATGCGCACCTCGTCGTCTTCAGGCGACCAGGAATCGGCCAGGGCATTGCGCCGCTTGCTGCGGCCGTTTTCGCTGCACAGTTCCACAACAGCCTGGTACCCCGGCGGTGCGAGAAATCGGAGCGCGCGGACCAGGCCGGGATCCTGCGAATAGGCGAGTTCGTTAAGGGCATCCTCAATAATTTCTTCGGCGGCGGGAATGGTGAGCTGCTCTATGCCATTCTGCGTCGATCGCATCGATTTCATATCTTTCTCCGTTGCTGCATCCGCCCGCGCAGTTCCGGTACTTACTCCGGCTGCGGAATGCCAGGCGCTGCGCCGGCACGTTGATGCGTGGGGGAGACGTGCCTTGATGCAATGCGCCCGATGCTTTGAAATTCAATTTCTGATAAATAATTCCGATACAGTGTTCCCGGCGGCCTGCCGCCGGTCCAGTCATGCCAATCCCAGGGATGCCGCTTGCGCGGCCACGATGAACACGGATCCAATAAGGTTCTGCATTGCGCAGAGTGTGGTCTGCGCAGATGACGTTAACTTATGGTTTACTTCAATTCCCCCAGTGATAAAAGCTCCGGACCACGAAGGCGGTGGCAGGTTTAGGGAAGCTCTGATTAAGTTGCGGGACCGGTCCTCGGGAGCTAAAGCTCCAATCATTCTGCTTGACTTTTCGGCACGGCTGAAGCCGTGCCCTTTCAAAACGGCAACTTGATCAGAGCTTCCTTAGCACGCAAGTTGCCACGTGACCAATTTGGCTCGGGGCAAAACAAAAGGAGAAAGGGTCTTCGAAACAATCAGCCCTGCTCAATCGATCGGGCAGGCGAGGTAAGTGAGCAAATCACGAATCAAAGTAAGACGACGGACGATATGCAAACGGCTTGTGTGTTTGACGGTATGTAATTCACTTTGACTCAGACGAATGTTGAAATCAGGTTCCCTAAAACCGTCTGGTGCTTCCTCCTAAACTCTGCAAGGCTTCGAGAGAGTGGACGGCCTTCAAGGAGATGGCTTTTGCAACCTGGATTCGAAGCAAACCAGCAATCGATGTTCAAAACGCTGTCAGCGGCTCAGTGAATTCGATAAACAATCATTTCCCACAACGCCGTGGCCCTGGAAGTATATGGCGATAAGTTTACTCGAAGAATGGGCTTTGCGC
>JASHVU010000608.1 GCA_030044455.1 Acidobacteriaceae bacterium
GCGCAAGTTCCGCGCGGCCTTCCGTTCCTCATTATAGGTTGGCCATTCCGCGGCTCGAATGCCAGCAGATATGCCGCACCCCCGTCACCGCATTTCGAAAGGAGTACGCAGTGAATATCTTCCGTTGCTTCCTGGCAGCGCTCTTCGCCGCATCGGTTGCCTCCGCCCAGCAGCCAGTTGAGCCCGAATCGCCCGCGACCGCACTCACCATCTACAACCAGGACTTTGCTGTGGCTCGCACCACACTCAATCTCGATCTGCACCCCGGCATCAACAGCGTTGAAACCAACCAGGTGACAAACCAGCTTGAGCCCGACTCAGTGATTCTGCGCGCCCTGGATCAGACCGGCAATTCGGCCCAACCCACCTTCCGCATCCTCGAGCAAAACTACGAAGCAGCCGTGGTCACTCAGGACTTTCTGCTTCAGAAGTACGAAGGCAAAACCATCGAATTCGAGCTCTCTCCGGGCACAATCGTCGAAGGCAAAATCATTCGTGCGCCATCGATGCATCAGAACCCGTACGGCGGCTTCGACCAGACTCCGGCGCTCATTGACGTGAAGGGCCAGATGCAGTTTTCACTTCCCGGCATGCCGCTGTTTCCTTCCTCCACCGACGGCCTGCTGCTGAAACCGGCGCTGCGCTGGCAGATCGAATCTGATAAGCCGCAGAAGGTTGACGCCGAGCTCGCCTACATTACCAACGGCCTGAACTGGGAAGCAACCTACAACGTGGTTGCCGAGAGCGGTGGCGCGGCCTCGCAAGGCGCGGAAAAAGCCAACCTGGTGGGTTGGGTCACTATCAGAAATGACGCAGGAGTCGATTTTCCCAACGCCAGCATCAAGCTGATGGCCGGCGACGTCGCCAGGATCCAACCGCGGCAGCGCGCCATGGGCATGATCAGCGGCATGGCCATGGCCCAGACCGTCGCCGTCGACAACGCTGTCACGCAGAAGCCCTTCGACGATTTCCATCTCTATGACCTTCATCGCACCGTTTCGCTCTTCGATGGCGAGACCAAGCAGGTCCAGTTCCTCGATGCGCCAGGAGTCGCCGTCGCGCGCAGTTATGTCTACGACGGCGCCGGCGGCGATGACCAGAACAACTACAGTAATGGCCAGGTCAACATGGATCAGAACTTTCGCGTAGGCGACGCGAACCAGAAGGTCGCGGTTGTTGAGGAGATCAGGAACACCGAAGCAAATCACCTGGGTATTCCACTCCCGGCCGGCCGGCTGCGCTTTTACAGGCGCGACGCCGACTCGCAGGTGGAGTTTGTGGGCGAGAGCATCATCAACCACACCCCGGCCGAGGACACCATCAGAGTTACAACCGGCGCTGCCTTCGACGTAAAGGGCTCGAGGCGTCAGACCGACTTCGCCGTCGATAATCAGCGCCGCACGATGGATGAGACCTTTGAGATCAAGCTCACCAACCAGAAGGCTGAAGCGGTAAGTGTGAATGTTTTCGAGCATCTCTACCGCTGCAACAACTGGGAGATCGAGCAGAAGTCGGCGGACTATAACAAACTGGATAGTCACACCATCGAGTTTCCGGTCGAGGTTCCCGCCAAAGGGAACACAACCATGACCTACACCGTGAAGTACACCTGGTAATGCGGTTCACTCAGTAGTTCGAGTGTTATGTCCCTTATAAGAACTGGCCGGAGCGGTTTTGAAAGGGCGCGGCTTCGGCCGGGCCGCAAAATGGGGCGATACTTGGCGGGCCTTAGCCCTGAGGAATGGTTTATTCCTACGACGACGGTGCCGCCGCAACCGTGACCGGGCGCCCAGCCATGGCCGGCCGCAACAGTTCTGCGGGCCACACATAAACCGCCAAGCGGCGGGAGTAGTGGAGAACAGGCTCCACGTCAGGCAAACGGATGCCGATTGCCGCTGCCAGGTCATTGCGGTCGATCTCCGCTTCAGCGTCCTCGAGCGGCCAGGGCACGTGATGCAGGTGGGCGCGAACTGGCTGGCTGGCCCGGTTCGCGCTGAACAAGTAAGAACGCTCTGAGAAAAAGTACTCGAATGACCCGGCAGAGTGTTCGACGCTTTTTCGTGTCGGGCCCAGCCCGCGGTAGCGCGCGTTAAAGATCACCTTGCTCCTGGCAAAGCGGCGGCTGCTTGAAAACGCAAACTCCCGCTCCGAGCGCTGCTCGAACCGCATGTCAGACCAGTAGTACGGCAGATGATAGAGCGCACGTGCGGCGGCGATGGCAATAATGTTGCTCGCGTCGAACGAAAAACAATATACGCCGGGGGTTCCCGTGTACTGGTCGCGGACATACGTCCGCAGGTTGAGGTCGGGAAAGTTTCTGATCCCGGGCAACGGCGGAACCCCACGAATCCTGATGCGATCGAGCCAGAAGGGCACAACTCCCAGCCACGCCGAGCCCTGATAAGTGTCGGGTTCCAGCCACTCGGGAAGCAACCGGGCCAGAGTTTCGCTGGGCACCGGCCAATGGGCAAAAAGCAAATCGTTCCAGCGTTGGGTGACTGCCCAGCGTCCGGGAGGCAAAGGCCGGGGCTTATGCGACGTTCGAACCAGAAATTCCCGCATGGGCCCACTCCAAGGTGACCGGGCGCTGAGTCCTTTTCACAGGCTGCAGCACCGGAGCTCGTCGAATGCCACGCGCCGGATTGGGAATCCGGTCGATCGGCTACCCGCTACCTGGCTTCGCCCACTCTACCACTTTTTCAGTCCGGCGTGGTGAACGGAATGAACTGATATTCAGCAAAATCCCGGCAGCCCAAAGAGAATCAGCGCTCATCGCTCCGGGATTTCCCATCTGCCCGTAGCCCCTGATCGAAAGATAGCCTCGATCACGGCCATATTGCCGAGAGCGTCTTCCAGCGTAACTGGCAATTCGGCGCCGTTAAGAACCGCGTCTGCAAAAGCGTCTCCCTGGGTGGTGTACTGATCGCCCATGGCAAATGTCTCAGTGGAGATTCCCGACCCGGTAAGATTACCGGTCGTGTCAATGAATAGACGCGTGGGATGGTCATTCGGCGCGTTGAAAGGGATTTCAATTTCAATCCGGCCCCGCGTCCCCAAGAAGTGAATGCGTTGGTAGGCAATGAGTTGTGTGCTGCACGTAAAAATGGCCTGGCCGGAGGGGAATTCGAGAATCGCCGAAGCCAGACGATCGATGCCCATCTGGGGATCGCGATCAAGAGCTGCGACGACACGGGTCGGCTCCTGGCCGAACGCGAACCGCGATGAGTGAATGAGATAGCAGCCTATGTCGTAAACGCCGCCTCCGCCGGTTTCAATGCGGTTCCGGATATTGGCCGAGTCAGTGTTGAAGTAGCTGAAGGCGCCCATCACCGAGCGCAATTCACCAATACGCCTTTCGTCGAGCAATTCGCGCAGGCGCAGCCATTGGTGAAAACTGCGAATCATGAATGCCTCAGCGATTTTGACGCCAGTGCGATCGCGAGCCTCAATCAGCGACCGTGCCTCGGCGACGTTCATGCTGAGAGGTTTTTCGCACAAAACATGCTTGCCGGCTTCGGCCGCCTTGATGCTCCAAGGCACGTGAAGCTGGTTTGGCAGGGGGTTGTAGATGGCGTCGATCTCGGGGTCGGCAAGCAGCTCTTCATAGGAGCCGTAGGCTTTGGGAATCCCCATTGCTGAAGCCGTTTCGCGAGCCTTGGCCAGATCGCGCGACGCAATGGCGGAAACGGTCGTAAGCCGGCCTTGCTGCATGGCCGGAATCACCTTCCTGATGCCTATCGATGCGGTGCTGAGAACTCCGAAATGAAGCTTGGTCGACATAAGGGCATAATAGCGCCGCCGCCGCGGCATCGTGGGCACAGGCGATCGCCTCGGCGATCCCGTCAAGGGGCCAGGAATATCTAAGATTTGTTATTCGAGATCAACACGATAGCCTCGGCCGCATTTTCGGCAACGCGCAGGAGCGCGCGGTTCTCGGGCTTGAGAAAGCCGGCGCTGACCGAGGTGTCGAGAAAGTCGAGCAGGCCATTCCAGTAGCCAAGCGTGTTAATCAGGATGCAGGGCTTGGCATGAATTGCCAGTTGCGCCCAGGTGACCGCCTCAATCATCTCGTCGAGCGTACCGTAGCCGCCCGGGAGCGCGATGAATGCGTCTGCGAGCTTGTGCATACGCATCTTGCGCTCGTGCATCGTGGGTACGACTTCGAGAACGGTGAGTCGCTTGTGCGCAATCTCCCGGCCGGAGAGAACTTGAGGCAGAATGCCAATCACTTCTCCACCGCTGTCGAGTGTCGCATCTGCGATCGCGCCCATCAGTCCTGCGTTGGCTCCGCCATAGACCAGACCCAAGCCGGCAGCGGCAATTGCGTGGCCCAGAGCGCGCGCTTCATCAAGATATTCGGGATTGGAACCGTCCGCTGATCCGCAATAAACAGCAATACGGCGAACACGAGATTGAACCGGAGATTGAGCCCGGGATATAGATTGATCCATTCGATTCAAGAATAACCCTTGAAGATCGCGTCAATGTTAGCGTGCCTTTTGGGTCGTGCGGAAAAGGTAAACGAAAGGAATGCAGACCAGGGAGAGAAGGCCGAGAATGTGAAAGTTATCGACATACGCCAGAAGCGACGCCTGCTGCTGCAACAGATCGTAAATTGCACCCAAGGCCTTTTGATGAGTGTCGTAGAACGATGTGCCCGAGTTGTAGAGGCTGGCTTCGATTCCGCGAAGAAGACTGCCGGCCGCATCGGAGGCGGAGAAGCTTGCGGCGAGAAAGTTCTGGTGCACCTGTGCCCGGCGGACGAGAAGCGTAGTCGCCGTGGCAATGCCGATGCTGCCGCCGATATTGCGCACCAGGTTGTAAATTCCGGCAGCATTGCCGATCTCCTGTTTGCGAAGGCGGCTCATTGCCATGGTGGTCAATGGAACGAAGATGAAGCCGCCCGCAAAGCCATTAAAAAAATTCGGGACGGCGACGGTGAGCATTGAAATTTCGAGATTCACATGGCCGAGCATGAAGGTGGAAACACCGAGCACCATAAAACCAAACGTGAGCATATGCCGGGCATCGACGCGGTTGGCGAGCGCGCCGGCGATGAGCATGGAGAGCATGGAACCGATGCCGCGGGGGCTGACGGCAAGGCCGCTGTCGAGTGCCGGGTAACCGAGCAGTGTTTGCAAAAAGAGCGGGAGCAAAGCTGTTGTGCTGTAGAGGACAAATCCGTAGAGACCGGTAATCATCGTGCCGGTGGCGAAGTTGCGATTGAGCAGAATGCGAAGCTGTACGATGGGCTCGCTGCAGCGGAGCTCGCGGGCGATGAAGGCGATCAGCGCAACCACCGAGACAGCGGCGGTGAAGCGGATCCAGGTGGCGCCGAACCAGTCCGATTCCTGACCTTTGTCGAGAACCAGCTGCAGCGTTCCCAGCCAGAGCGCCATGAAGGCGAAGCCGAACGCATCAATGGATTCGCGGATCTTGGCGCGAACGTAAGGAGGATCCTCAATAAACGTCGCGGCGAGAAAGAGCGCGAGCACGCCCACCGGAAGGTTGATGTAGAAGATCCAGCGCCAGGAGTAGCTGTCGGTAATCCAGCCGCCGAGGGTGGGTCCGATGACCGGGGCCACCACAATGCCGGTGCCGTAAACGGCCATGGCCTTGCCGTGCTGGCCACGCGGAAAGCTTTCAAGAAGAATGGCCTGGGCGATGGGCTGCATGCCGCCGCCGCCCACGCCCTGCAAAATTCGGGCACAAATGAGCATGGGCATCGTGATGGCTGCGCCGCACAGCATCGATGCGACGGTAAACAACAGAATCGAGAATATGAGCAGTCGCTTGCGGCCTATGCGGCGCGTGATCCAGTTTGTGGCCGGCAGCATGATGGCGTTCGAAACCAGGTAGCTGGTCAGAACCCAGGTGGCTTCGTCGGTAGAAGCGGAAAGATTGCCGGCGATGTGGGGCAGCGCGACGGTGGCGACCGATGAATCGAGCACCACCATGAAGGTGGCCGTCATCACCGCGGCAGCAATGGCCCAAGGATTCGACGAAGGCATCCACTGCGAAGGTTCAGCCGAAGAAACCTGAAGGTCATCGCTCATCCATGCCGCCGTCGAGCGAGCCCGGAGCTTGCGGGAAAGGCTGGATTCGCACGATTGACCATACAGTTATTATTTCGCACTCTCATGCCGCGCCGGACAAAAGCGATCATCGCAGAACGTCAAAGCTGATTTTGTCGCCGACCTGATGCATGCGGCGCTGCGCGTTAAGAAATAAAGCCGGTTAGCGGCTGAATGCACCCCGTCTGCGCGCGCGTAGCGACACAGGTAAACTTATAGAAGGAAGCTACCCTTCCGGACCGTTGCCTTGCGAACAATCCTCTCCAATCTGAACCCTGAGCAGCGCGCCGCGGTCGAGGCCACCGAAGGTCCGTTGTTGATTCTTGCCGGCGCCGGATCGGGCAAGACCCGCGTGATTACCAGCCGGATCGCGTGGCTGATCGAAGAAAAGGGCGTGGCGCCGGACGCGATTCTGGCGGTGACCTTCACCAACAAAGCGGCCAGCGAAATGGGCGAGCGCGTCGATCGGTTGCTCGGCCATGGCTCGCTCTCGAAGCCGCTCATCTCAACCTTTCATTCCCTCTGCGTGCGCATTTTGCGGCGTGATATTGAGGCGCTGAAAGTTGCCGACAAAGGCCTCACGCGCAGCTTTGCCATCTTCGACGAGAACGATCAGCAGGCACTTGTGAAGCAGATCATGAAGCGCATGGGGCTCGACACCAAGCAACTCACACCGCGCACGGTGCTGGGGCGAATCTCGTGGGCCAAGAACCACATGGTCGATCCACAGGAGTATTTTCTAAGCTCCAAGGACCCCAACAGCGAGCGCGTCGCGCAGATCTTCAAGCTGTATCAGACGGAGCTCGTGAAGAACAATGCAATGGACTTCGACGATCTGCTGCTGGAGGCGGTGCGGGTGCTC
>JASHVU010000609.1 GCA_030044455.1 Acidobacteriaceae bacterium
TGTCTTCATCGACGACGTGCCGCTGCTGGAATCGCTCGTCGCCAAGAAGCTCGAAAAGGCCGCGAGCGCGGTCCGCATGGAAGGCTGGAAATGGGTGGACATCCGCCCCTCTTTCAACCGCGACGAATACGCGGAATGTGGACGCCGCTTTCCCGAACGCGTCCCGCTCTCCGCGGACGAGCAGTCGGAAATGGATCGCATTCTTGCTGAAGCCGAGACTCTCGCGGCGATCGAGGAACCCGACGGCGACCAGGAAGCGCGGCTCGACGCGATCAACGAGCGCGTGGATGCGCTCAACGACCGCGACAGCGTCTACACGCCCGAAACCCTGGCCATCGCCGGAGCCGTGGTCACGCTCGGAGGCGATGGCAAAGCCGCCATCCATTGCGGCTACGTTCGGCCGGAAGACGTCCCGCCGAAACCGCGCAAACGCAAAGCCGCGCCCGGCGACCGGACGGAAACAGCCGCGCCGCGGGACATCAATTCGGCGACGCTCACCGAGAGCCTCACCGCGCATCGTTCGGCGGCGCTTTCGGCCACGCTGCTTGAACATCCCACGGCGGCTCTAACCTTCATCGTCCATACCCGCGCCTTGCAGATCTTCTACAACGGCGGCAACGACGAAACGGCTTTGCAGATCACCGCAAAGCCCGCCTCCTTCCATCGGGTCGAGGGCTCATTCGCCGCCGCGTTCATCGACAAGGCCCGCGATCATTGGTGCGAACGCATCCCCAGCGAATCGTTCGAACTTTTCGGCTGGTGCCTCAGGCAGGACGCGGACACGCTGCATGACTTGCTCGCCTTCTGCGTGGCAATGACGGTGAACGCCGTCAAGCTCAAGCAGGACCGCGCCGACGGCAATCGCCTGGTCAACGCTGATGAACTCGCGGCAACGCTGAAGCTCGACATGGCGGCATGGTTCACGCCGACCGCCGGCAATTACTTCGGCGGCATCAGCAAGGCGGCGATCATCGACACCATCCGCGAGATCAAGGGCAACGTCGCGCCCGCGTGGAGCGATATGAAGAAAGTCGAACTGGCCGCGCTTGCGGAACGCGAGGCTACCGGAACGGGATGGCTGCCTCCCCTCCTCCGCGCTCCTGCGGAAACGCCCATGACGGTCGATGACTGACCCGAGGCCGTGGCGACAGCTTCGTTCGCGGGGCTGTCGCTGCGATCTTGCGCTTGGCGGAGATTGACGTGTAACCTCTCAAGCAAAAGCTAGCATCAAAAGATGCTCCGTGAGCTCTCGACCCAGTCTCACGGAGCCTAAATACTTCAACGTCTATCGATCGAGGGAGAAGCCAGCGCGCCGGTTTTCCTGCCAGCAAGATTCTGTTGCGGACTTGCAGAACGGTTTTTCCTTGCCGAAGCTGATCACACGGATGCGGTTCGCGCTGATTCCTTCGGAGATCAGAGTCTTCTGCGCAGAATCAGCCCGGTTCTGCCCGAGCGCGAGGTTGTATTCGTCTGAGCCGCGCTCATCGCAATAGCCGCCGATCACCACCTTCATATCGGGATGACTCATCAAGAAGGCGGCGTCCCGCGAAAGAATGGCATCCTCGTTGTCGCGGACATTGTATTTGTCGTAGTCAAAGAAGATGTCTTTCACGTTGGTCTTGAACTCGTCTTCTTCTGTCATCGTTGGGGCGGCCTCCGCAGCGACAACGGGCTGGGTCACCGTGACGCGACCATAGGCATCCGCGGTGCCTCCGCTGCCCTTTGCAACGAGGTGATATGTCGTAGACGCGCTAGGTGTCACGGTCCTGCTGCCGAAGGTGGCTACATCGCCGAAGCCGTCGATCGAGGCAGTTGCTGCGTTGGTCGTTTTCCAGCTAAGGGTGACTTGCTGCCCCGCCGTGACTACGGCAGGTGAAGCGCTGAGATTTGCGGTCGGAACTGGGGCCACCGCGGGCGGAGCTGTGGCAACGGGCGTTTGTACTCTGTGTTTACAACCAGCCACGGCAGTCAGCGATGCGACCAGCAAGCCCGCAATGAGGAATCTTGCTTCACGATTCAAGGCATTACTCCTTCAATGCAATCATTCGATAATGTTCTCTTTCCGATCATGTCAACTTCATGGGAAGCCACATCTCGTGCTCAGCAAGTCCGCTTCGCGAGGACTGGATCGTTCCAGGATAGGTGTGTGCTGCGACCTGCAATATGTCCCGCTGTCGACCATTAACACCGCTCACCGGACCCACGTTGCTCATTGCTTCGAACCTTCCCCTCTGCGAAATTCAAGGTCTGAACGAGGACGGGCGGATTCCTTGCGGTCTACCCCACCACTCACCGTGACATGGCACCACGATGAACTCTGTTCAAAGTTGACCACTCACAAAAAAATGTTTGTGGAACAATCCGGTGATGCCTACTCTTCTGATTGGTGCTCGCAACGGAGAGACAGGACAACCTTTGGTCTGGTATTGCTCGGAGTGCGAAATGGCCTTTGCCCCTCCCCGGATGAGGTATACCCCGGATGACCTTCGGAACATCAATCGGCAATTCCGTTCGCATTGCGAGGATGTGCATCCCGCTGCAGCGATTCTGGAGATCGAGATTCTGGACGAAGATGCGAGTTCACTCGGACCTATCGCGAGGCCTTAATGTTGCGATAACTTGCTATCCCTCTGGGAGGCGCAAGCACCGTTTCGCTGCCAGCGATGATTTTGTTCGATCGGCAGATGATTGTTTGTAAGTTCTAGGTGGTCCTCAAAGTTGACGCTAAGCGTTCAGCCAATTCGCCACGATCCGTTCGACAGGCCGTAAAACATAGACGCGATACCCGGGAAATTTGACAATCTGTATTAAAGAGGACAGTCGCAGCGCCGGATTCCATCCACACTAGGATTGCGAGCGGCACCGAATACGCACCTATGCTCGGCGCATGCCCGTTCTGGTGAAACGACAGAAGGAGGAAATTACATGAAAAGCATTTTTGCGCTGCTTTGCTGCTTTTCGCTTTGCTCGGTCCTCGGCGTGGCTCAGAAGAAGACCCCCAAATCGACAATCAATGATCAACAATTTGTCAACCTCGCCGGACAAACTGACATGGTCGACGCCAACCTCGGACAATTGGCAGGGACGGTTGCCCCCTCGCAGTCCATAAAGGATTATGCTCAAAAGTTGGTTACTGATCAAACAAGCGACTTTCAGTTGCTTTTCAAGGTCGCGCAGCAATCGAGCCTTAAAGTCCCAATTGCGATCGACAAAGCACACAACACATCGATGATCGGTCCATTCCAGAAGCTCAAAGGGACTGCTTTCGATCGCCGCTTCGTTAGCGAGATGGTCGAGGGAGACACCAAGTCCATCAAGATTTACGAAAAGGAAGCTGCAGACTCGCCGACACCGGCGCTGAGGTCCTACGCTGAGGAGGCCCTTCCGATTCTAAGAGCGGATCTTGCGAATGCGATGAAGCTGGAGGAAACGAAAACGGCTCCAGCAAAAAAGGGATGAAAGCTCCTGAAGCACCATTCCAAAGGCTCTTATACGCCTTTGACGCCGTTGCGGCAATGAGATGGTTTAGACGCCGCGCTTGAATTGGTCGACGCTGCGCTCCTGAGCTCGATTTGCGCAATCAAATCATTCGTGCGTGATGAAACAAAGCTCGTCATTGTTGCAGCGTGGGGAGTTCCTATTCGACGGGAGTACGGAGCCTGGCTGCTCCCAATTTATAAAACGAGGAGTGTAGGGCTCATGAGAGTGTTCAAAATTGTGACAGTCGAGGGATTATTGCTTGTGGCTGTCCTCTCCGGCTCACTCCTGGCCAACGGACAACAATCCTTGGGCGACCAATCGTCCATGGGGCAATCGTCTGAACAGCTTCCGTCCTACCTGAAACACGCCGGCATCGAGCAGCACCTTAACCATCCGTTGCCCTTGAAGGCGGTGTTTACCGATGAACGCCACAGCGCGGCTGCCCTCGGGCACTGGATCACTAAATCGCCGGTCATTTTGGTTCTGGTTTATTACAAATGTGCGATGCTCTGTCCCGAGGTTCTCCACGGGCTCGCGGCGGGCCTTAAAGACTCCGGCTTGGTGCCTGGCAAGGATTACAACGTCATTACGGTCAGCATTGACCCTGACGATTCGCCCTCGGACGCGGCTGCCGAAAAGGCTCGGTTTGTCAGTGAGGTCGGGCTCTCCGGAATCGACGAGGCTACGCATTTTCTGACCGGGAATGAAGCAAGTATCAATGCAATCTCCGTTGCCACAGGCTTTCAATTCGTGCGCGTGCCAGGCCCAGATGGTCAAATGAGCCAGTTTGCGCACCCCACTGTCATCATGTTTGCCACACCGGACGGACGACTTTCGAAGTACATCTCGGGCGTCAACTATCAATCAAGGGACTTGCGTCTGGCCATCCTAGATGCCTCCCAACACAAAATCAGTAATCCGGCCGATTTGATTCTCCTCTACTGCTGCAGTTATAACCCGGCGACGGGAAAGTATTCCGTGGCAATACTTAGAGTTTTGAGTATTGCTGGTGTGTTTACGCTAGCGGTCGTAGCAGGCATGGTTTGGCTCTTAACGAGGAGACCGCAAAGCCATCAATCCATCTAGTCGCGCACGCCACCGGCCGAAGCCATATCCTGCTGGGCGCTCAATGAAATTCCGGGAGTCAACCGCCCAGTCGTGTCTGTCCCCGGGTATCGAATGGCTCTTCACGGCATTCTCATGAATCCAAGACTTCTCTTGCGAGCCTCGACTATCGCTCTCTGCGCAGCGCTACTGTTGATAGTGAATCGACCAACCACTCTTCGCCTGTCTCATCCGATCCCAGCACCCGAATTTTTATTACCCGATCTCAATGGCAGCCATGAACATCTCTCCGATTTTCGCGGAAAAGCGATCGTCCTGAATTTTTGGGCAACCTGGTGCACACCGTGCCTGCGAGAAATACCCTGGTTTATAGAATTCCAGAAAGCGTACGGCCCTCAAGGATTGCAAATCATCGGGGAATCGATGGATGAGGGCGGGAAAGATGCGATTGGTCCCTTCGTCCACCGGACGGGCATTGACTATACCGTGCTTATCGGTAACGGGCAGGTCAGTTTTCTTTATGGACAACTGGAGGTCCTCCCGACAACCTATTTCATCACCCGAGATGGAAATGTCCGAGCATTCGCGAAGGGTGTGGTCAGCAGGGGCGAGGTTGAACGCGACATCAAGGAGATAATTGAGTCGAAAGATACGAACTGAGCTTCCGCTTTATGCGGGCGCAGTGTCCCACTCCACTGCCCTGACATCGGCCTCGACATAGGCGCCTGCCACTAAGGATGAGGTGACCCAGGTCCATTTAGGAAGAATGGGTTAAGCCAGGATTTGCGGCACGGCTAAGGAGCACAAAATCATTCCGAAGCCTTCGGACGAACTGCGTTGTCACGCGACAGAACCTTCGAGAGGGAGCGATTGATTTGGATTCCGCTGCGATCGTAGGTAATGTATCCGTATTTGCGGAAGCGATTCATAAAAAAACTGACTCGTGGGCGCGTGGTGCCGACCATCTCAGCCAGTGTCTCCTGACTAATTATAGGAATAAGAACTAGGTGATCGGAACGCCTAACGGCCCGCGCCATGTTCAGCAACAAGCGGGCCAAGCGCTTTTCGCTGGAATTGAAAATATGATCAGCCAGATCAGCCTGCATGCGCAGATTGCGGGATGCAAGTTGACTAATGAACTCTTCAGCTACGGCCGGCGCACCCTGGAAAAGACCCAGAAGCGCCCGCTTTTCAAGTCGAATTATTTTGCTGCGCTGGAGCGTAGCCGCCGTGACCACGCGAATCGGCTCACCGGCGAGACAACCCTCTCCGAAGAACATGCTTTCCCCTAGAATGTCAACGATGGCCTGCTTGCCGTTCTTGGAGAGCACACTGAGCTTCACTTCACCGCGCTCAATGTAAAAAACTGCATTGGCCAGTTCCCCCTGCAGAAAGACTGTCTCATTGGGCCCGTATTCGCGCTCTGATCGTCCAGCCTGAAAACCGACAAGTAATTGATTCGCGCTGAAGAGTGAGACTTTTTGCAGCGATCGAGAAGTCTGCTGGTAGCTGCCCGGATCGCCGGGCGCTCGATTCGAGCCCACCGCACTTGCCGGATTGGCTGGGGCGACATTCTCGCGCACTTGCGACTGCGGGAATCCACGCATCCTGGACCTCAAGGCCGAGGTTCGCTTAGCGACTCGGGTTGCGGAAGTCTTGAATGCATTCTCTCATAATCGACCTCGCGGCACTCGGTGCGACTGCCTCTCGCGTGCCAATCTACACTTTCTCTGAGTGCTTGTAGAATCTCCATTTCCCGATCCCGTTTCAGCTGTCCCGCGCCCGCCTGGTTCAATTTTCCTGGCGCTCCCAGGTCCCACATCTTACTTCCGCAATGTGTCCAATTGTGAACAGACTCTCGCCACCAGTGAAGCGAAACTACCTTATGCTAGCCGCGGCACCCCTAACTAATGCGTTCTTCTATTGGATCGACACGGTCGATACGCCCAAAAGAGTGACCCGCCGACCCGGCGACCACAGCCAATGAGAGCACTCTGATGCGACAGCTCTCAGCACTATTCATTGTGTGCCCCTCCGCGTCGCTCACACCGCAAAAGAGGTTAGAAAATGGTGATGTACGTTCCATGCTTGCTCTGACAACAAGCTGGCGACTGAGGACACACTGCACTCACGATAGCTGACGATTCGAGACTCTAAAATGCGCGGAGACTCCAGTTAGGCGTTAGAAGCCGATGATTAATGATTCGCGAGCGGTGCGTGAGTTGGGTAACAAGCTCGGTGCCGCGCTGATGCGGCGGATGCCGACTGAGCATCAGCGGCTCTTGGTAGTTACGATTATTGCCGGAGGGTTGTGTGGCCTCGCTGCCGTAGCCTTTCATCTCACTATTGGCTTCTTTGAAACTTTATTTATCGATGAAGCGAATAGAGCGCCAGGCCATAGCTGGATCTGGTGGACAATTCTCGCGCCAACCCTCGGCGGCGCGATTGCTGGAACCGGTGTTGTTTATTGGGTTCCAGGTGCGGCTGGCAGCGGCATTCCGCAGGTCAAAGCAGCTTACGCTCTGAGCTCCGGCTTTTGTTCGCTCAGGGATACGATCGGCAAATTCCTTTTGTGCTCGCTCCAGATTGGGTCTGGTGCGTCACTGGGATTAGAAGGACCGACGGTTCAAATCTGCGCCGGAGTGAGCAGCCTCCTTGCCCGCGGGGCGCG
>JASHVU010000610.1 GCA_030044455.1 Acidobacteriaceae bacterium
CGAGGGCCAAATGTCTCTCAGATAGACTGGATTCCCGTCCGAATCGTTGCCCAACGCGGTTGTATCAAAGTTGTGGCCGATCTTGCCGGCGAGCGCGTAAGCAACAACCAGCGGCGGGCTCATCAGGTAGTTGGCGCGCACGTCGACATTCACGCGGCCCTCAAAGTTGCGGTTGCCGCTCAACACACTTACTGCCACGAGTCCGTGCTCGTCAATCGATTTCGAGACGTCGGCAGGCAGCGGTCCCGAATTGCCAATGCACGTTGTGCAGCCGTAGCCCACCACGTTAAAGCGCAGCTTCTCGAGATAGGGCAGCAGGCCGGATTTCTGGTAGTAATCGGTCACTACGCGCGAGCCCGGCGCAAGCGAGGTCTTCACCCACGGAGGCACTGTGAGTCCCTTTTCGACTGCTTTCTTAGCGAGAATTCCCGCCGCCACCATTACCGAGGGATTCGAAGTGTTGGTGCAACTGGTGATGGCCGCAATTACCACCGATCCATGATCGAGATACGGGTCGGGATCAATGTTGAAACGCTCCTTGACCGTGGTGGTCACGTGCAGCGGAGTGCCGGCGGGAGCCGAAGACGTTGTGGGGCCTTCGCCGTCTTCAGTTGCTACCGCTGTGTCGGCCACGCTCTTGCGGTCCCAGGCGACCGCGGTGCGCGAACCGAGTGGTTTGGCCGTGGGCGCGAGCAGCGAAGGCAGTTGCTGCGCAAAGCTGGTTGCCGCGTCCTTGAGCAGAACGCGATCCTGCGGGCGCTTCGGGCCGGCCACGCTGGGCTCAACCGTGGCGAGATCGAGCTGGAGAGTCTGCGTGTACTCGGCCTCGGGTGAACCCGCGGTGTGGAAGAGCCCCTGCTCCTTGTAGTAGGCCTCCACCAGTGCAATTTGCTCTTCGCTGCGGCCGGTCAGCTTCAGGTAGCGCAGCGTCTCGGCGTCTACCGGGAAGATGCCGCAAGTGGCGCCGTACTCGGGCGCCATATTGCTGATGGTGGCGCGATCTGCCAACGGTAACTCCGTTATGCCTTCCCCATAAAATTCCACGAATTTACCCACGACGCCCAGCTTGCGCAGTGCCTGCGTTACGGTCAACACCAGGTCAGTGGCCGTCGCGCCTTCGCGCAGTTTGCCGGTGAGTTTGTATCCCACCACCTGCGGAACCAGCATGGATACAGCCTGACCCAGCATGGCCGCCTCGGCCTCGATACCACCCACGCCCCATCCCAGCACGCCCAGGCCGTTGATCATGGTGGTGTGCGAGTCGGTGCCGACCAGCGTGTCAGGATACGCCACGGCTCCGCCGTTTGACTCATCGATGAAAACCACACGGGCTAAGTATTCGAGATTCACCTGGTGGCAGATGCCCATCCCTGGAGGTACAACGCTGAAGTTACGGAATGCCGTCTGGCCCCACTTGAGGAATGCGTAGCGCTCGCGGTTTCTTTGATATTCCAACAATGTATTTGCAGTGAATGCGCCCACGGCGCCGTATTCATCCACTTGCACCGAGTGATCGATGACCAGCTCGGCCGGGATGAGCGGATTCACGCGGGCTGGGTCGCCTCCCAGGGTTTTGATGGCATCGCGCATTGCGGCCAGATCAACAATCGCAGGCACGCCGGTAAAGTCCTGCATGAGCACGCGTGCGGGCATATAAGCAATTTCGCGGCTGGGCTCGGCCTTCGCGTCCCAGCGGGCGAGGAATTCAATATCGCTCGCCGCCACGTTGACGCCATCTTCGCGGCGCAGCAGGTTTTCAAGCAGAATCTTCAGGCTGAAGGGCAGGCGGGCCAGGTTAAAGCCGCGCAGCTCGAGCGCAGGCAAACGGAAGATGGTGTAGGAGCGGCCGTCGGAGGTGAGCCCCGAATTGAGTGTCGCCCGGCTATCAAAGCTGTTCATCTGAGGGAGTCCCTTTCTATCCGCCTATCCGGCGGATTGTTGCAAGAAGAAATGTCGCATCCGGATTCGCGCGATCTCGCGCGACGCGGCGGGGAAAGCCGCACGCGCCCCGGGGAAGAAATTCGACGGAATTAGATTACTGAGCGGGAGGGATCAGCGCAAAACCAGAGAGAATGCGGCGTTTTCAGTCTCGTTCAAGGTCGCCACTCTCTGAGAGTCGCGTCGGCGCTAATTCCAAGGCTCCCAAACGCAGCATCTCAGATTTTGTGCGAACGTCCACGGTCGTGACGACCGCGGCGGAAGCGCCTTGGAAGGGGCGGCTGGGCCAAAGAAAATGGGCTCTGGCGCTGCATGCGTTCTCTTCAAGATTGTATTCCAGTTTCAAGTACCGTGGAAACGCCCCGGAATCATTTTCACTACTTGACCGTCATTCTCGAGTCTTTGGCGAACTCCTCTTTGGCCTTATCGTCGGCGACGATCGCCCATCCCACCCAGCACTTGTCTACATCAACCAGGACGAAGAGCGTATTCATCGTCACCAGTTCACGTTTGACTCCAGGTGCGTCCCCAGGTTCGCCAGGGGGCGGCGAAACCATCGCAGCGCCCTCCATGCCTAAAAACAATCGGTTCTTGGCGCCGCTCCCTCGAAATGCGTACAAATTCAAACCGCTGGGCGGAAAAAACGTGGATCTGCTGTAAATCTCGGCGATGCTGCGATTGAAGGCTTCCAGCTTATCCTTGTCGGCGTCCACAGGAGGAAATGGGCCTATTCCAAGGCAATTCGGATCGATCGCGAAAACCACTCCCTTGGCAGTGCTGTCGCCCGGTTTTGAATCGTATTCCAGGAGGACGCGCGTGCATCGGTTCGCGAGCGCGTTTACGTCGGGGTTGAATAGCGTCGGCATTTCAGGATTGACCGTCGCATTCCAGTTACGTGGGAGCAGGAATGTGATGGCGAGGTTGTCGTTGGTATAGGTGTTCCCGTTAAGCGCGCCATTCGGAATCTGAGCGAGCATGCCGGGCTGCGGAGACTGTCCACCCGCGCCAATGGCAAGGCAGAAAAGAATCACAGTAGCGACAGCGACGCGCATACTTACATTCTTTCAGATGAAGGTCGGATATACACCGGTTCTGCCGGTTGCTCCGGTTGCTCTCACGCAGAATGCGTGTGCGGCAGGTTTGCGGCGGGAAAAACCGCGAGAATACGCTTTTATACTTGAGGTGCGAAATGAATCGCGGCGAGGTCTCCCGGTAATGAAACTATGGGCCGGCATTGCGGAGCGGTTTTCCCGCATTTTTGCCCGGCTGGCTGGCCGCATGCCGAGTGAGCGACAGCGGCTGCTGGCGATCACTATTCTATCGGGCGGATTGTGCGGCTTGGCGGCGGTCGCCTTCCACTTGAGTGTGGGGTGGCTTGAGGCCATTTGGATCGAACCCGCCACCAGTCTGCGCGGACACGCATGGATATGGTGGACCATTCTCTCGCCGACGCTGGGCGGTGCGGTTACCGGGCTTGGCCTGTTTTTTCTTTTCCCCGCCGCCGCTGGCAGCGGCATTCCCCAGGTGGAAGTTGCATACTTCAGACGCTTCGGCTCCATCTCACTCAAAGAAACGGTTGGGAAGTTTCTGCTCTGCGTGGTGCAGCTTGGCTCCGGCGCTTCGCTCGGCGTTGAGGGCCCGACGGTGTACATATGCTCGGGCGTGAGCAGCATGTTGGCGCGGGTAGTTCGGCTCAGTCCCGAGAATCGCCGGCGAATGACCTCAGTGGGAATGGCGGCAGGCATTGCTGCGGCCTTCAATGCGCCTATCGCCGCAGTCACCTTTACGCTCGAAGAACTGGTCGGCAATCTCGATCAAACCATGTTGTCGGGCGTAATTGTGGCGGCCGCGCTGGCCGCGGTGGTTGAGCATTCCACGCCAGGATTCGGCTCGGCTCCTCTGTTTCACATTCAGAGAACCTACTCTTTGGGGAGTGCTTCGTCGCTCGTATGGTACGCGCTGCTGGGAGTGCTTGCAGCCGCTGTTTCAGTTGCGTTTACCGATTCGCTTCTCTGGCTGCGTCTCGGGTTTCGCCGGCTCAAGGGGGTTCCGAAGTGGGTGCAGCCGGCAATCGGAGGCGCGGCAACCGGGAGTTGTGCGGTTGTGGCGCTGCTCTTCTTTCACCTGAACGGTATTGCCGGTGATTCATACAAGACGCTTACCGTGGCGCTGGTAGGCGGGCTGCCGCTTACGGCAATGCTTGTGCTGTGCGTGCTGAAGCTGGCGGCGACGGTTACCTCATACGCCAGCGGCGGGGCGGGCGGCATCTTTGCGCCGGCCTTGTTTATGGGGGGAATGCTGGGCGGCGCGATGGGCTATGTCGATGTAGATGTCTTTCATCACCCGGCCGACTCCATCGGAGCATTTGCAGTGGTGGGCATGGGAGCGGCATTTGCGGGAATCATTCGCGCGCCCATGACCTCAGTGCTCATCATCTTTGAGATGACTGGCGGCTATGGGCTTGTACTCCCGCTGATGATCGCCAACATGAGCGCCTTTGCCCTGGCCCGCATCTGGCGGCGAACGCCAATCTACGAAGCGCTGCTCCAACAGGACGGGATCTTTCTTCCCGGTGGAGGGCATCCGCTGGAATCGGCTGCGGATGAGGATGAGCTTGCGCACTACCACCCAACGAGCGAGCCGTTGGACGAGTGACCACACACTCTACTGATCCGGCGGCTGCATGTTGTAGAGGAAATAAGCGCGCAGCTCGATGTATGGGCCGTGGAAGTCACGTGGTAGCGGTGGGTAATTTGAGCCCGTCAGCGCGCCCCACGCTGCGCGATCCAGAGCAGTATCGCCGGAACGGCCTTCGAGCATTACGCTGCCATCCATGAGCCGGCCGTTGGGCAGCACTTTGAACCGGATCACCACCACGCCCGATTTGAGAATCGGCGGATTCACCTCGTCGGGAATCAGCGGGTCCCAGGTCTTCTCAGTCTCGTAGTGCCAGCGCGCCAGCCAGGAATTGAAGTCGACCCCCTGCGTGTCGCTCAGGATTCTTACGCCTCCAGCCGCGCCTGGGTGTTGCGCGAGTCCACCCGAAGACTGCTCTCCAACCGCGCCGCCCCGGTTGCGCATCGCATTTTCCATGTCGTGCTTCAATTGGTCAGCGGGATTGGAGTCGTTCATCGCGAAATTTGGACGCGCCGGAACCGCGGACGGCCGAGGCGCCTCGACCGGTGATTGCGACTGCGGGGTGGGAGGAACGACCGGCGCCGGCTGCGGCTTGGGCTGTTCCGGAGCCGGCTGCGGCGGCGGGGGCGCCGTCTCCTTTGGCTCTGGCGGCGCTTCACGCTTCAGCTCGTCCAGCGTCTGCTTGTCGATCACCGGGGGTTTAGTCAGGGGCCTGGGGGGTGCCTTAGGCTTCCACTGCGGCGAATCCAGGTAAGTGAAATCTTTGTCGTGCAGGTTCGCTTCAACCACTGGCGGCATCTTGAAGACGTACTTGGGCAGCAGAATCAACGCCAGGATCAGCGCGATGTGGAATAGAACGGCCCACAAGACGCCCTCGCGCAGACGCGCCCAGCGCCGCTCGTCTTCGAGCTCGCTGATCATCTCCAGCAGTTCGTGGGTGTCGTAGTTGATCCAGCGCGAGGTGTGCCCACCGTTCGAAACCGGCTCGGGCGGCTCGGACTCTGAAGCAGAAGCCTCTTTCGCGGCAACCGTTGCGGTTGCGGATCCAGCCCGGCTCTCGGGCTCGTTCCCTTCGGCTGGCGCTTCGTGGGTGGGCATTCTAAACTCGGGAGCCTGGGGATGCGCACACTGGCGCGGCTCCAACGCAATTCCTTCCTGGCTTGTTCTATTCTCTCATTCTCTTCGAACCGTTGCCATCATGCACAGTTTCGCTGTGCCGGTTCACCGGGGGAGTGGGCGGGTCAAGACTCGTGTAAGGTCGCGGCCCGTACAATTTGAATTGACGGCCAAGAACCCTGAAAAGGAACCTGTTTGAAGCATTTTTTTCTGCGCCTCGCGGCGTTTTGGAAGATTGTCATGCTGCCGGCGCTAGCCAAGCTGGGATTTTGGGGCGCGGCGGCCATTGCGCTGCTCGATTCCTCCTCCATTCCGGTTCCGATGGACGCCTACCTGGCCATCGCCATCTGGAACGCCAAAGGCCACTTCTGGTTGTACGTGCTGATGGCGTCTGCGGGCTCGGCGATTGGCGGCCTTCTTCCCTATGCGCTGGGTCGGGCCGGCGGCGAGCTCTTCCTAATGAAACGAATTAACCGCGAGCGGTTCGAGGCCATCCGCGCCCGCTTTGAGCGGCAGGAATTCCTTGCCGTCATGATTCCTTCGATGCTGCCCCCGCCGGCGCCCTGGAAGGTATTCATCTTTGCCTCGGGCGTGTTTGAGATGCGGGTGGCGCCCTTCATGCTCGCGGTCTTCTGCGGACGCGCGGTGCGCTGGTTCCTTCTCGCCTTTCTAGTGCTCAAGCTTGGCCCGGGCGCTGCCGACATGGTGGCGCATCACGCCGTGGCGACGGTCTGCGTGGTTGGTGTGCTGGCCGTGGGCGGATTCGCGTTGTGGTGGATGAGAAAGAAGCGAACCGGAAGGCTGTTATGAGTCAGGCGAAAGCCGATCGAGGACGCCAAAAGCTCGTTGGAGCAAATCCGCGTCTTGTAGGTACTTCTGTCCTTCAAAGTACCGGAAATGGGCCAAAAAGGGGCGAAAAATCGAAAGTCTTGTTTACTGAATCGTAACTAAGAAGAAATTACAAACCATTGAAACTGTTAAGCTTGTATCGTTTCTTGCGTTCCCATTTCTGACTGTTTTTAGGGGGAGGGGGGTGGGGTGCTTTTTTGAGTTAACTGTTGGTAACTCATTGACGGGAATTGATTTGCTTTGAATTTGCCCGTAGCAAGTGACGTTTTGCGGTTTTTCAGACGCGGGAGATTTCGAGCTGCGCGAATGGACATGGAATCGCTCCTGGATCCAGTGTGCTCTTGTAAGGCGTAAATTCACGCAAGGCGGTCGAGGAGGATCGTGGCTGGATAGAGGCCCCAAAGCACGAAGGGCAGCCCGCAGGCTGCCCCTCT
>JASHVU010000611.1 GCA_030044455.1 Acidobacteriaceae bacterium
AACTGTTTATAGAAGAACCCGGTCTGAATCAGGCCGAAGGGTTTCAGCTCCTGCTCCAGAAGAAGGTCGTAGTTATTGGCATGGGTAGGCAACTCCGTGGGGCTGCCGACGTCGGCGACAACCGGGGTATTGCCGGTGGGCGTCACGTACGGAACCAGGTCGTACTGGTTGGGTCGTGAGATGCCGCGGGCATAAACTGCGCGGAGAGCCGTTGCTGACGTAAAGGCGTAGCGAGCCTGGATACTGGGCAAAGGATCGATATACGACTGGACATTCGTAACCGGCGTCGTTCCAATCCAGTTTCCGCTGTTATCCATTCCATCGCCGTTGGGCCCGGCGGCCGGATTCACCAGATACCCCACTCCCCATTCGTGCGTTGCTTCAAAGCGCAATCCCATCTGCAGGCTCAGGCGGTCAAGATAGAAAGTGTTCATGATGTAGCCGGCAGAGATGCGCTCGATGAGATCGTAGTTGGCTGTGTCAGATCCGCTCCGCGTGGCAGGCACATCCAGCGGAAGCAGGCTCGGATTGGCGGCAAGGAAATGATCCACTTTGTAGTGATCGGTCAATTCACCCATGTGGTAGGTGCCGTCGTAGTAGTGAGGATCCATGAAACCGCTGGCGAACATCTGCGAGCTGACAGGTGAGGGCGCGGTATTCGCAGCGTTGCACGGATCGCTGGTCGGATAGCCGGGATCTGCCTTTGGATTCGGGCAGTAATCATATGTCGGCGTGTACGCATCCTGGCCCTTGTGCGCATTGCGGAATTCGCCGCCGAACTCCAGCGTAGCCGAGTGTTTGCCGAAGTGATAGTTGAACCCCATCGCGCCCCACTCCTGCAGGTTCAGCTGACTCGCCAGGCCGGTGCTGGTGTTAATGTTGTCGAGGGTGTAGTTCGACAGGCTGTAGAAGTTATCGGCGGGCGAGGTGGTGTTCGGAACCATGCAGCTTGACGACCACTGCGGACGATAGGGGTCGCCATTGAGAAGGCCGATGTAATTGCAATTGTTGTTTCCGTCGGACTTCAATTCTGAACTGGCATCAAAGGCTGCTCCCGGATTGCCGCCGGCGTCGAGTTCGCGGCCGCGCGAAACTGCGGAGCCCCACGTGGCCCACTTGTTGCCGAAGATATGGTTCCCGCCCAGATTGAAGCTGCCGATCATAAAGTCAGGATGCCGGATGGAGTACTTGAATCCCGGTTTGCCGTTGGTATTGATGGTATAGGTCCACTTGTCGCCCCAGTCCTTGAAGTCGGTGAGGATGACGTGAGCAACAAGACTCGAGTGATCGTTCAGCTTGTAGTCGACGCCCATGGTCCCGCCCCAGCGCAAGCGCTGGGTGCGATACTCGCGCAGCGTAATGTCATCGTAATAGGGGTTCGTCGAACCGTCAGGATTCAGGTCAGGTTGCGGTTCAATGTCGTTGTAGCCGCGGCCGTTGTAATCGTAGCTGGCGCTCGCGATTACGCCCCAGCGCTTGGTGATGCCGAAACGCTTGCCCACGGTGAAGTTCACCAGGCCCATGTAGCGGCCGTTCATGATCGGCGAATAGCCCAGCGTTGAGATGCCATCGATGGTAGGCGCCTCGCCGGCCATCTTGGTCACCATGTTCACCGAACCGCCGATTCCGTCTGCGTCCTGATTGGCCGAAAGCGTCTTGTTCAGTTCGATCGACTGCACCATGTCAGCGGGAATGGTCGCCAGCAGTACCTGGCGCACGCTCGACTCCGGTGAAGGAATAGTTACGCCGTCGATGGTCGTATTCGTTAGGCGGGGATCGAGGCCGCGAACCTGGACGTAGACGGCCTCACCTTCATCGCGCTGCACGGTCACCCCCGGCAGGCGGCCAACCGCATCGGCAACGTTGGCGTTGGGCAGAGCCAGGATCTCGGCTTGAGGCATCACGTTGACTATGTCCGGCGAAGTGACTTCTTCATTGACTGCCTCCACCATGTTTTGACCGCTGCTGGCTGAAACCACCACGTCCTCGCTACCCGATGCCACCTGCAATACCACGTTAAGGGGCACGGTTTGTCCGGCAGCGACGGTTACGGTCTGAACCAAAGGCTTAAAGCCTACCGAGGTGACATTTACGGTGTAGCTGCCGGGGGCGAGGCCGGCCACGACAAAGTCGCCCAGAGAATTGGATGTTGTAACCAGGCTGCCGGGAGTTACGATCACGCGGGCATTCTGTACGACGGCCTGAGAAGCATCGGTAACGTGGCCGCTCAGGGTTCCCTTTTGCGATTGGCCAACGACCGCGGAGCTCGCGGCGAAGTAGATTGCAATCAGAAAGACGATGCGTCGGCGGAAAAACTCGAACATAGCAGGCCTCCAGAAGCAGATTTGGCTGAAAGCGGAGAATCCATTTCCAGAGTGCGGCTTCGCGCCTGAACCCCAACTGAAGAGCCTGTAACAATCGTGTGAATTTGCTTCCTCAGCCGCATTCGATCTTCGTTTCCGCGCCGGCGCTCAACTAAACTTCGATAGGGAAGGTATTCTTGCGCGGAGCATCGGACGCTCTGGACTGAAGCATCGTGTTTTCATTACATTGCGGAGGTTCCTTGCGAGTTCTCGTCGTTGAAGATCATGCCGGGCTGGCGCGCAACGTGGCGCGTGCCCTGCGCGAGTCGGCCGGCTACGCCGTCGATATCGCTTTCGACGGTGAAGACGGCCTGTTCCTGGCTGAGACCAACCCATAC
>JASHVU010000612.1 GCA_030044455.1 Acidobacteriaceae bacterium
TCCAGCCTCAGTGCACGGTGGATTTTTCTTAAGGAAAGATCCACTTAGCCGCAGCGGCATCGGGACACAGTAACTGAGGAACCGCCGTAATTCCGGCATGCAGCACCTGAGATGAACGCCCACAGCCCTGCAGCAGGGTAATGCCTACACCTGCGATTCGATTTGCGCGGCGCGATCGTTCAGTTCCACAGCTTCAAAATGCGCGTTACGTTCGGCGGCATGCGCGGCGGCAGCACGCAGAGCCTGGGCCGCCCGTTTCATCTCGCCGGCTGCTTCGTAGTGCATGGCCATCTCGCGGGCGACATCGGCTTCGCGGCCTTTAAAGAGTTGGGCCAGCCTTTCGGCGATACGCACATGCCGCTGCGCCCGGCGGGCAGCGGATTGGTTCTGATAGAGGACCTCGCGGTAAACTTCATGAGCGAAGACGTAGAAGGCCGAGCGTGCGCCTCCGGGCAGTTCATCTTCGCCGACGCGTTCGACAAAGTGCAGGTCGCGAGCCAGGGCATCGCAACGCTCCTCCACCTCGGCGTGATCGCAATCGACCGCGGCGGCTACGGCCCATGCAGGGAACGCGACGCTGAGCAGACTTCCCGCTTCAAGCAACTCTTTGACATCGGGGGCGAGGCGTTCGATCTCAAGCTCCACCATCTCAGCAAGTTTGCCGGGAACCTCGGAGGAGAGGTTATGGAGCGGCGAGCGAATCTCGTAATGCGCGGCGCCGTTCTGTCCAGCGCTGACCAGAATCTGTTGCGCAATGAGGTGCTCGACGATGGCGATGGCGAAAAGCGGGTTGCCTTCGGAGTGGTGGTGAACGAATTCGCTCAGCCCGGGCGGCAATGCGGATTGATGCAGCTCTCCCATAATGAGGCTGGCCACCGCCGCTCTGGGGAATGGTTCGAGCGCAACCTCAGTGCACAGTTTGTGGAACAGCATGTCGTGTTTGAGAGCGCGCAGCGGATGGGCGGGCACGATACTGTGCGGGCGGAATGTGGCCAGGACGAGAAGACGGGCCGGGGCGCGACGGCGAGCGAGTGCGGCGAGCAGATTCAGCGTGGCGGCGTCGGCCCAGTGAAGGTCCTCGAAAACAAGAACCAGCGGCCTGGTGCGGGAGATCTCTTCAAGGGCGGCGCAGAGGTCGCCGGGCATGCGAGCCTGGGCAGTCGGCTGGGCAGAGGAGGGTTGTGGAGGCTCGGACTGGCGGCCAATGTGGGCCAGCCAGGCCGGAGCCATGCGGGCCAGGATGCGGCACCACTCCTCGGCAGCAGTCGAGGTACACAAATGACCAAGCGCTTCATTCACCGGGTAATACTCTTCCCTGGCGCCGACCCCGGAAACGCACTCGCCGCGGGCGACGACAGTTCCGGCCGGAAGCTGGCGGCAGAAGAAGTCCACCAGCGCAGTTTTGCCAATCCCAGCTTCGCCGATAATGAAAACCACACGGCGCTTGCCTTGATCCCCCTGACCGATGCGGTCGAACTCCGAGCGGAGCAGTGCGAGCTCATTGGTGCGATTCACAAATCCGGGCGATGCAGGGTGCGGGGCCTGCGCGGAGGACTGGGCCGCTCCCGAAGCGGAAACGGAAATGACTTCCTGAGAGTTTGTGACCGAGGCAACGAAGCGATAGCCGCGTTTGGGCAGGGTCTGGATGAAGCGGGGATTTCCGGCTTCGTCGCCGAGCACTTTGCGCAGCTCGAGAACGTAGGTGCGAAGGACCTGGGGCTGGACGAAGGTCTCAGGCCAGAGCTTGTCGAGGAGTTCGTCGTGGGTGATGAGGCGGCCCGGATTCTCGACCAGGAAGTTCAATACGGCGAATGGCTTAGGAGGCAAATCGATCGGTTCGCCGTCGCGATAGAGACAGCCGTTGGCCGAGTCGAGCTTGAAAGCCTCAAATTGCTTCATCACGTCGGATAAGCGGGGAAGATACCGCTCCTCTTCTCTTGTATCAGGTGCGTGCAGCTATCACGTGAATTCGGCTATCGAGAGTTGGACGTAGAACGAATTATTTAGTTGCTGGAAATTTGACGAAGAATATGTGCATTTGTGGATACGGGGCAGGCGAAGCAGAATGATCGGCTCTGGCGAATTGATAAGTGGGCTGCTCCAGCCAAGGCCTCTCAACCAAAGTGGTCAGAGCATCGAATCCACGTGTCATAACCAATTCCGTATGAGACAATCGGCGCGAACATCTTTCCCTCCCCGCCTGAGGAAAATTCAGATGCCGAATGAAGCCGTTGCGAATCAATTCACGCTGGATGTTGAACATAAAGGCGATGTCTACCTGGTGCACTGCCACGGACGCCTGATTGTGGGGGTGTGCGAAGTGCTTTATGCCCGAGTTCGCGAACTGATTCCGGGAAGCAGCCGCATTATCCTGGATCTGACTGATCTGAGCTTTGTGGATAGCATGGGTCTCGGCTCCCTGGTCCGTCTCTACGTCTCATGCAAGAAAATGGGAAGCTGCCTTGAGCTCATCAATCTCGGCAAGCAGGTTCGTGAACTGCTGGGCCTCACCCAGCTTCTTTCGGTCTTCGGCGACATGTGCGAAAAAGACGTCACGGCGAGGTTCTGATCGACGCGGGCGGCGCGTCCGCCGGTGCCCCGCTGACTCGTCGAGTCGCTGACCCTTCGACTCGCTGCCTCGTAAAATAGATCCATGTTCACGGGAATCATAGAGCAGACGGGAACCCTCGTCAGCCTGGTTGATCGCGGCGGCGTGCGGCGGATTACCGTTGAAGCACCGGGAATCGCCGGAAGGCTGCGCGAGGGAGATTCACTGGCGGTTTCGGGCGTGTGTCTGACCGCGTTGGACGTCGATCCGAACTATTTCCATGCCGATCTGGCTCAGGAGACGCTCGATCGGACCTCGCTGGGCAATCTTAAGACAGGCGCGAAGGTGAACCTGGAGTTGCCGACGGCGGCGGGAAGCCCGCTGGGCGGACACGTTGTGCAGGGTCACGTAGACGGTGCAGGTGTAATGACGGGGCTCGATCCATTGGTACCGCGCTCCAGTCTGGACTTTGACGAGCAGACGACCGACTGGACTCTGAAGGTGCGCGTGCCCGAGAACGTTCGTCAGTGGATGGTGCACAAGGGTTCGGTGGCCGTTGAGGGTATCAGTCTGACGATTGCCGCCTTCAATGGCGAGGAGATCACGATTGCGATTCTACCGCTGACGTACTGGCGCACAAACTTGCACGCGCTCAAGGTGGGAGACCCCGTGAACGTGGAGGCCGATGTGCTGGTGAAGCTGGCGTCGATGAACTCCGGTCTCAAAATCGAAGCCGGGGGCACCACATTGACGGCGGAGTGGCTGGTGGCAAATGGGTATTGAATGAGAGGGGTCAGGCGTCGGGGATCAGAGGTGAGAAATCTGAGGTCGGATGCGCGCTGGAGACTGCCGCCGGCTAATGGCTGTTGGCTACTGGCACCGTCCCCCTCGGCAGAATCTCTGGCGGCGCGACCTCGACCCAGCGGGCGGGGCCTGACTGAGATCGGTACTCGGCCCAAAGCGCGTAGATCTCGCGGCGGGGCACGAATGGAGTATCCACCAGCACAGCAGTCCCCTCTTCGGCATTGGTGTAGCGCTCGCGGCACCACCTGACAAACTCCGCGCCCCTCCGGCCTTTGCGCATCGTGAACCAGTCTATGATTTCATAGGGCGATTCGGAGGATACATTCTCCTGGGTCCACCAGAAGCGGACCGGCCCCTTGGCGGAGAACTTCTCTTCAATGCAGGTGCCACCAGAGTCGCGCATGCGGCGGACGAACTCCTGCCAGTTGATGAGGCGGTCGCGCGACTTGAGGAGCAAGCGAAAAGCGTGTTCGCGATGCTGCTGCAGCCAGCGCGGTACGAAGCTGAGCGGAATAGCCACTGCGGCCACTCCGACAGCGACGGGGATGAGAGCCAACTCCAGCAGAACATTGATGCTGCGGCGCTTTTTCGTCAGTTGAGGTTCGGCGGAGTGGGTTGGTATCGTCACGTCTCAATCCACAATGCGTGGCAGTCAAATACAGCGTAGCAGTCAATCTTTAAGGCTTGACGGGCAATTTGGGCGGGGCGGTCACGTATTCGTCGCCGGTGCGGGCAAGGATCTGGGCGCGTCGATCGGTGAGGAGCTTGAGACGGCTGGTGAGTTCGATGAATTCCTTCTTCTGGCCCGGTGTGAGGCCGACGGATTCGGAGGGCGAAGCGGCAGCAGAAGGCGCCGTGCCTTCCAGTGGCGCGGGCGGTGCAGCAAGCTTGTTTAGCTCATCCAACCTCGCCTGCACCAGAGGAATCTCGCGGTCAATCAGAACCGGTTTAATCACTGGCGTTTTGGCACGCCCTGCGGCGAGGTCGTTGCGGTTGTTTTCTTCCCACACGGGAAGAATGCCGACGTGACCCAGCTCGACGCGGATTCCTGCCGGCCCATAGTCGCGGCGGACCGCTGAAAACTCGCCGATCAGCTCGTCGCGTGGTTCGCCGTTGGAGTCGGGATTAAGGCCGTCGACGTAGCTGCGCGACTGGTTCGAGAGGAAGTTGCCGAGCGAGTAGAAAATCACCGTGTTGCGGCCATCCTGGGTCTTGTAGGTTTCAACCTGCTGCAGGACATGGGGGTGTGCGCCAACGATGACCGAAGCTCCCGCCTCCAGCATCTTGTGGGCGATGTCAATGTCTTCCGGCCGCGGTGCGACGGCGTACTCCACTCCCCAGTGAATGGAGACGACGAGCAGGTCGCACTGGGCGCGCGCGGCTTTCACGGCGTCAATCACCTGGGCCTCATCGGCTCCGGGTGCGCCGCCCGAGTCATTCGGATAAGGGAAGAAGTTGACGTGAGGCTGATTCGGGTCTTCGGGATTGCGGTTGCCGTTCAGCCAGCGCGTCATCCCCAGCCAGCCGACCTTGATGCCATTGGCCTCAGTCATCACAGGCTGCCAGGCGGTGGCTGCATCGTCGCTGGTTCCGGCAAAGAGGAGGCCAGCTTCGCGCAGGTGCTCGCGTGACTCGGCAAATCCCGGCCATCCCTGATCGAAGACGTGGTTGTTGGCGAAGGAGACGATTTTGATGCCGCTGGCCTTGAGGGCCTGGGGCAATTCGACCGGCGCGTTGAAGAGGAAGGCCTTGGTCCCATGGGAGTGGTTAGGGGCAACCGGGGTTTCGAGGTTGACGAAGCCGAACTCGGCGGATTGGAAGACGTCAGCAACGTTAGAGAAGAGCGCGGCCCAACCGGCCTCGCCTTCCCCTTCAGCGGTGGCCGCGGCTCTGACCGCCTCGTGAGGAATCACGTCGCCGGCGACGGCAAAGGAGACCTGGCCGAGATCGTGAGGGTATGGGACGACAACGGCGGCGGGGCGGGGATGGAGACGGATAGTGAATGCGGCTCCAAGGGCGGCCAGAGCGAAGAGAGCCACGAGCACGCGCCAGGAGACGCCGGCGAGGGAGAGGGAGCGAAGGTTCACAATGGAGCGGCTGGCCGAGGCCGGGTGCATGAAGTTCTCCGGAATCAGCATACAGCGTAAGTGCGCCAGCCTGAACGGGCTGCGAGCGGTAAACCGCCGAGCGGCGTCTATTGGGTGAAGTTACTGATACCCTTAGTTTGGAGTAGATGGGCAGATAGGAACGTGCGGTGATCTCCGCTTTCTGGAGGGCCCACCGCAGAAAAGCCATGGCAGAGTTCGTCATCAAGCTGGCCGATGAGCGAGGCCGGGTGCAGGAACAGGTGCACACCGCGGCCTCAGCCGAGGAACTGCGCCTGCGGTTCGCTCATGCCGGCTTCCACGTATATTCGGTCAAGGCGCGTGGCGGGCTGGGCCACCGCCGCAGAAAGGTGAAGCTGGAGCCGTTCCTGATCTTCAACCAGCAGTTTTTGACGCTGATTCGGGCCGGCCTGCCCATCCTGAGCTCGCTCGAGATGTTGGGAAAGATCCAGAAAAACCCGAATTTTGCCGGACAGCTCGACAATGTTTCGGCGCGAGTAAAAACGGGCGAGGCGCTTTCCTCGGCCTTTGACGCGCAGGGCGGATTCCCGGTAATGTACACCACCACGCTGCTGGCAGGCGAGCGCTCAGGCAATCTTCAGGAGGTGCTGGAAAGGTACGTAACTTTCCAGCGGGTAACGCTGACACTCAAGAAAAAGCTGGTCGGCTCGCTTATCTACCCTGGCGTGCTGCTGATGCTGGTGTGCGGACTGATGACCTTCATGTTCACAGTGGTCATACCGCAGTTTGCCGCGTTGTACGACCAGATGGGCTCAAAGCTACCGACGATGACCATGTATCTGCTGGCGTTCGGCAAGTGGATGCAGCACAACATTCCATGGCTGGTGATAGGGCTGCTGGCGGTGCTGACGGTGTTTTACCGGTTCTCGGTCACCGAGCGTGGGCGCGATTTTGTGGACGGGTTCCGGGTGGGCATGCCAGTGTTCGGTAAGATCTGGCTCAAGTACCAGGTAGCGCTTTTCTCCCGCAC
Source organism: Acidobacteriaceae bacterium (assembly GCA_030044455.1). GTDB lineage: Bacteria > Acidobacteriota > Terriglobia > Terriglobales > Acidobacteriaceae > Telmatobacter. Next base: position 6,449 of record JASHVU010000612.1, read on the forward strand.
GCTTTCAACGCTGCTCACCGGCGGATTGCCGCTGGTGCCGTCGCTTGAGACGGCGGCGCGATCGATCTCGTCGCGGAAGGTCTCAAAGGCGGTAACCTCTTCAATTACAACGGTGCGGGAGGGCAAAAGTCTGGCCGATTCGCTGGCCAAGACCGGAGTCTTTCCGCAGCTGGCCACCGATATGACCACGGTGGGCGAGCAGACGGGCGCGTTACCGGCCATGCTGAATTCGGTGGCCGAGTTTTTCGAAGAAGACGTGGGCACGGCGCTGGCCGCGGCACTGGCGCTCATTGAACCGCTCATCCTGATCATTATGGGCGTGGTCGTAGTCTTTATTCTGGTCTCGCTCTACCTGCCCATCTTCTCGCTGGGCCAGACCGCAGGAGGATAAACAAGCGATGGCCGACGCTAATGTAATCGCACTTCCGGTTCCGCAGGCCATGGACGAGCGCAGCCAGGCAGAGTCGCTGGCGCGGCGCTATCATGCCGAATTTGTCGATCTGAAGAACTTCAAGATTCAGCACGAACTGCTGCGCACGGTGCCGGTGGAACTGATGTTCAGGTACAACTTTGTTCCCATTGAGCAGCAGGCCGACGCTCTGGTGATTGCAGTCAGCGATCCTTCGCGGCTGATGGTGCTGGATGAGATTGCCGGCCTGCTCGGCCAGCGGATTGCGCCGCGCGTGGCCACGCTTTCGCAGATCACCGATCTGCTGAAGAAGACAGAGCAGAGCCAGCGCGTGCTTGACGAGGCCAGCGAAGGACTGACCTTTGACGTTTTGAACGGCGAAGAAAACGCCGATGAAAACATCTCGATCGAAAAGCTGACCAGCGAAGAAGACATCAGCCCCATTATCCGGCTGGTGGATACGACCATCTTCACCGCGCTGGAGCGGCGCGCCTCCGACATACATATTGAGACCAACGACGACTCGGTAATTGTGAAGTACCGCATCGACGGCGTGCTGCAGGCGGCCATGGCGCCGATTGCGCGCGAGCACCACTCCACGATTCTGAGCCGCATCAAGATTATGAGCGAGCTGGACATTGCCGAGCGACGCGTGCCCCAGGACGGCCGCTTCCGCGTGCGCTATAAGGGCCGGCTAATCGATTTCCGTGTATCTATTATGCCCACTGTACATGGCGAGAACGCTGTGCTGCGCGTGCTCGACAAAGAGTCGATGAGCGAGAAGTTCAAGAACCTGACCCTCAACGTGGTTGGCTTCGCCGACGAAGATCTGCGCAAATTTAGAAGGTATATTCGCGAGCCGTATGGGATGGTGCTGGTAACCGGGCCGACAGGGTCGGGCAAGACGACCACACTCTACGCGGCGTTGAACGAGATCAAGAGCGACGAAGATAAGATCATCACTATTGAGGACCCGGTTGAGTACCAGATTCGCGGCATCACGCAGATTCCAGTGAATGAGAAAAAGGGCCTGACTTTTGCGCGCGGATTGAGGTCGATTCTGCGTCACGACCCTGACAAGATTCTCGTTGGAGAAATTCGTGACCAGGAGACCGCGCAGATTGCCATCAACTCCGCACTCACCGGCCACCTTGTATTCACTACTGTGCACGCCAACAATGTGGTCGACGTTCTGGGGCGTTTCCTGAACATGGGAGTTGAAGCTTACAACTTTGTTTCCGCGCTCAACTGCATTCTGGCGCAGCGGCTGGTGAGAACCATCTGCGACTACTGCGCCCGGAAGGTTCACTATTCCGATGATGAACTGCTTACGAGCGGCCTCGATCCGCAGGAGTGGCGCACATTTGGTTTCCGTGAGGGCGCGGGCTGCATGGAGTGCGGCGGAACCGGATACCGGGGAAGAACCGCGATCCATGAGCTGCTCGATTTGACCGATCCGATTCGCGAAATCATTCTCGCCAAGAAGCCGACGTCGGAAATTCGCAGAGAAGCTCAAAGGGAAGGCATGACATTTTTGCGCGAGTCGGCGATTGACCGGGTGCGCCGGGGGCTGACGACGCTGAGGGAGATTAACAAGGTGACTTTTATTGAGGCGTCGCGGTAAGGCGGCCGCTAGCTCCTAGCTTCTAGCTGCTAGCTTGCTTGGTGGGTCAGTTGGCTTCAAAGGCTGAGATGAAGAGTATCGGCTTCGCTAAGATTTCAGCTTCAAACAAAGACGATTAGGAAGCTAGAGGCTAGAAGCTAGAAGCTGAGGTTGCATGAGTTCAATTCTTGATGCGGCAAAGTTGAAGAGCGAGACAGGCGGGCGGCCGCCGGTGGCAGTGGAGATTTCGCCGGAGGGAGTACTGGCCGCGGCATTGCCCTCGGCGGGCGGAAAACCGGTATATGCCTTCGAAAACTTGCCGGACGGTTTTGTTGTGCCGGGGATCGAGGACACCAACCTTCGCGCCTCTGAAGCCGTGGCCAGCGCCATTCGCTCCGCGCTGGAACGGGTTTCGCCGCGGTCGCGAGTGACGACGCTGGTGGTGCCAGACACGCTGGTGAGAGTGTTCATGCTCGACTTTGATACCCTGCCCGCGAAGATAGCCGACGCACTTCCGGTGATGCGATTCAGGCTGCGCAAGATGGTTCCATTTGACGTGGAACAGGCGGTAGTGAGCTACCAGATTCTGAGCCAGACGAAGGAACAGTGCAAAGTGCTGGCTGCGGTTATTCCGGGGCCGGTGCTGGCTGAATATGAGGCGGTAGTGCGTGCCTCGGGGTATGAACCAGGCGCGGTATTGCCTTCAAGCCTGGCGGCGATTGAAACGGTGGATTCGATGGAGGCGGTGCTGGCAGCAAATCTGAGCAGCCGCGGCATCACCACGCTGATCGCGAACGGGCAGGAGCTGCTGCTGTACCGGAACCTGGAGCTGCCGGAAGATGCCGGCGAGCGGGCGCGGGAGATTGAACGAACAATTGCGGTAGCCACTGCCTACTACGAAGACAGGCTGGGCGCCCGGCCGGTGAAGCTTTACTATGCGGGCAATCGCGAAGCGGCAGAGTTCGCCACCTGGCTTGGCGAAACGGAACTGTCTGTGGTGGAGTTGGCGCCCAAGCCCGATTCCGGAGCGATGACCTCGCTGGGAGACAGCAGCATTGCCGGAGTGACTGGGGCACTGGTGGGAGCAACCGCGTGAAGATCACACTGAATCTCGCCACCCGCCCGTTTGTCGACGTTGGACCGGCGATGAAACGGCTGCGCATCGGCATGGTTGTGCTGGCCGTGTTTTCGCTCGCCGCGCTCGGAGCTCTGCACCTGGTGCACAGCAGGGCCGAAGCAGCGCGGGCACGCGAGCACTCTCTGGACGGAGCGATTGCCAGAATTAACGCCGAGCGGCAGGGCTACGAAGCGATGATGGCCCAGCCGAAGAACGCCGAGTTCATGTCCGAAGTGGATGAGCTGAACGAATTGTTCGAGGAAAAGGCGTTCAGCTGGACGATGGCGATGGAGAGCCTTGAAACCGTATTGCCGGGCGGCGTACAGGTAACGCAAATTGAGCCGCAACGATCCAAAACCGGCCAGATCACGCTTCATCTGCGCGTGTCGGGCCCGCACGACCTGTCTGACAACCTGGTAAAGAATCTGGAGCAATCCAAGCGGTTCCAGTCGCCGCGCATTGTCGGTGAAGAGGCTGCAGAATCGTCCAACAATCAGAACTCGCGGACACTGGAGCCGGTCAGCATATCGAACCGTTTCAATTTCGATCTGCAAGCGGAATACGTTCCGCCTACTGAAGATGAGCTGGCTGCCGAGAGAAAGAAACAGAAGGCCGTCGAGGCGGAGAACGACACCGGGGAGCCTGCGCCCGGCGTCGCGCCGCAGCCGCCGGGGCCAAATCG
>JASHVU010000613.1 GCA_030044455.1 Acidobacteriaceae bacterium
ACCCAACCTCATGGGCATTCCCGGCGAAGACCTGGCCAAAGTCCATCACTACTACGACGATCCGCATCCGTATTACAATCTCGATATCGCCGTTATCGGCGGCAAGAACTCGGCCGCGATTGCTGCGCTCGAGCTGTGGCGGCACGGCGCCCGCGTCACGCTTATCCATCGCGGGCCCGAGATGCACCGGCACGTCAAATACTGGATCAAGCCTGACATCGAAAACCGCATCAAAGATGGAGAGATCGCAGCTTCGTTCAATTCGCGGGTCGTTGAGGTCACGCCCGACTCGGTGATTGTTGAGACTCCCGCCGGCCGCAAGACCCTGCCCAACGATTTTGTCTTTGCGCTCACCGGCTACCATCCCGATTTTGACTTTATTGAAAGCCTTGGCGTGGTCTGCGGCGGTGAGGACCGCCTGCCGGTTTGCAACAAGCAGACCCTCGAAAGCAATGTTTCCGGCATCTATCTAGCTGGGGTCATTGTGGCGGGGGAACGTACCAACGAGATATTTATTGAAAACGGCCGCTTTCATGGTCGCCAGATAGCCGCAGCATTGGCTGCCCGACTCAAACCGGCGGCAGCTCTGTAATATGCAGCCTGAGGCGAGAATCTACGCGTCCAGCCAATCACGACCGGACGTAAACGGGGCGCCCGCAATAATGGGCCGCGAAAGCATGAGGGAGTGAGCGCATTGCGTATTCGCTGGTGGCCGCAGTCGATTCGCTGGCAGATGCTCGCCGGCCTGTTGCTGCTCGAGACCCTGTCAATCTCTCTCTTCGGATTTCTGCTTATCCGCCAGCGCGTCCAGGACGTCTATTCGCGCGCACACACACGCCTTTCCTACGAGGCCACTTCGCTGGCCCTGCAGTCGCGCGAGGCGCTCATCGAACAGCGTCCCGGATGGATTGGTCACAGTGTGACCATGCAGGGCGAAGCTCCCACGGTTTCGTTGGCCAAGGTGACTGACCCGGCCGGAAACATGCTCTTCATCAGCCGCGGGGAAGCCGATGAGTCGACTCTGATTCCCCTTGAGGTGGCTCTCATCCCCGAGCTGCAATCGGGCAAGCCGGGCTGCGTTACCCTTCCCGGCAACCAATGGGAATGCGCGCAAGCCATCTTCACCGGTCACGAACTGCGCGGAATTGCCTGGGTCGAATACAACCAGAACCCTGCCAGGGAACAGATCACCGCCATCATCAACGACACCACTGTCTTCGCCATCATCTGGATCATTGCTTCGGCGGTGCTGGTACTGCTGATGGCCAGCTCCATCGTGCGACCACTCGCCATTCTGCACCGCGGCGCTAGAGAGCTGACTGAGTCGCTCGATAACAGCAGGCGTTTCCCATTGCCGGTCGCGGTGCATAACGAGGTCGGCGACCTCATCGAGTCCTTCAATCGCATGGTGGCGTCGCTGGCCGAGCAGCGTTCGGGACTCAACGACACGCTCTCGCTGCTCGACTCCATGCTGGCCAACGCGCCCATCGGCCTTGCCTTTTGCGATCGCAGTTGCCGCCTGGTGCGCGTCAACCAGGTCTTCGCCGATCTGGCCGGCGTTTCTTTGAGCCGCCACCTGGGCCGCACCTTGCCCGAACTGCTTCCTGCTGCTGTGGCCGATGAGCTCGAAAGGGCAGTGATGCGAGTCTTTGCAACCGAGCAGCCGGTGCGCAACCTCGAGCTCAGCGGCGAACGCGGCACATCGGGTGCGGCAGATAAACTGAATCGCACATGGACGTGGCTGGTGAGCGCCTACCCGGTGCGAACCAACCCCACCAAGGTCCGCTGGGCCGGCGTCATCGTGCTCGACGCCAGCGACCGCAAGCGCAGTGAAGAGGCCCTGCGCCGCAGCGAGAAGCTGGCGGTTACCGGCCGCCTCGCGGCTTCAATCGCCCACGAAATCAACAATCCCCTCGAGGCAATTACCAACCTGCTCTTCCTCATGAGCAACTCTACCGCGCTCGACGAGAAGGCGCAGAAATATGTCACGATGGCCGAGCACGAGGTGCGCCGCATCGCCGAAATCACTCAGCAGACGCTGCGCTTCTACCGGCAATCCACGCTGCCGGCGCGCGCCACCATGTCCGAGCTGTTTGACTCGGTGCTTTCGCTTCACCAGGGCCGGTTCAATTCACTCAATATCCGCGTCGAGCGCGACTACGACCCCGCGCTCGATCTCTTCTGTTTTGCCGGCGAGATCCGCCAGGTGATGGCCAACCTGGTGGGCAATGCGGTAGACGCCACCAGCAACGGCGGACGCATCCTGGTCAGGGCTCGCAAATCGCATAACTGGACGGAGCCTTCGCAGGCCGGCGTGCGGTTTGTGGTGGCCGACACCGGCAGCGGCATGGAGCCGGAGGTGCGCGAGCGCGTCTTTGAGCCCTTCTTCACCACCAAAGAAGTGACCGGAACCGGGCTGGGGCTCTGGGTGAGCCACGCCATCATCGTCAAGCACCACGGACTGGTTCACGTGCGCAGCCGCGCAGCATCGGCACAACCCCAGGGTCCCGCTGGTAGGTCCGGAACCGTCGCCTCCGGAACGGTGTTTGAAATCTTCATCCCCGACGATCCCGGCCTGGTGAACGGCGCAGACCAGACGACCAAGGGAGTTTTGGAGATGAGCGCCCAAACCGAAATGTCTTCCTGAGCAAAGCCGAAGAACCCACCCTGAAAACAGCGCCAATGCACGAGCGCCGCGCTCCAGCGCGGTTGTGCCGCCGGTCTCCATCCCGGCGGTGCTGAACGGCGGCCTCTTGGCTGCTGAATAGCCGCTTAAAAAATCGGAGCAGCCTTGCAAGTCGCCGACCTTTCTACCATTCCCCCTCGGCTCTGGCGCCAGTTCTCTCGCAGTCTCTCCAGTCGTGCCCATTCAAATCATCAGGTGCTGGCGCAGCTACGCAGCACTAATACAAATCAAACGTACGCTGCTTCCTATCGATCCCGAAGGGATCGTTCATGCTGGCGCCGCGGACAGCGTGCGACATGCAGCGGCTGCGCGTTTGCAAGCCTTTTGCATACGACCGCGTCACGTGCAGCCGGTCCATGATGATGTAACGCGTGCGCAGCCCGCCGATCGTAGCCGGCAGCGATGCGGGTACCTCGCGCCGGTCAACGTAGATCACCAGCACGGCATCTCTCGGATTGTCGTAGCTCTGCCCCACTCCCACGCCGAAAAATGAGGGGTTCGAGCGCAACAGGCTTTTGGCAATCTGCTGCTTCACGCTCACCGCCGCGTTCAGCGCCGTGCCTGAGAGCGCGGCCGGCTGATTCGCTTCAAGCGCGCTCGCCGGCGCCGAACCATCGGCAACGGCTTTGCTCGTGGTGGGAATGACCACCGTCCGCACGCCGGCAATCGTAGCCGGCACGTTCACGCTGGCGCCCTGGCTCACGTAAACAATCACCGCGCCCTCGCCACTGTGATCGCTGCTCTTGCCCATCGCCACGCCCAGGATTCCCAGCGAGGGATTCACCAGCATGCGCGCCGCGCCCATAGCCTGCTCGGTGCGATTGATTTCGCTGTTCGACAGCGCCCGCGCCTGCGCCGCTGTCACCGTGCTGTTGCCGTAGTTCAGGCAGCTTACCGGGTGATCGGTGGTGCCCACGAAGGTATAGGTCGTTCCCATCTGCGTGCCCATCTCGCTCAGCACGTCGGCAACAGGGTTCGCAATGCCCTCGCTGACCCCCGACATCTGGTCGACTCCGCCCGCAAAAAACAGGCCCACAGGCTCGGCATCGGCTGTATCCACCACCAGCGATCCCGAGTCTCCGGCATCGCTGAATTGATTGCCCTCAATGCCGATCTGGTTGGTGAACGACTTGGTGTAGTAGGGATCGGTCTCGGCACAGTTAGTGTAATAGGAAACCTGTATATCAAGGTCGACGGCTGCGATGGAGGCGCAGGTCAGCCCCGTGGTGCGCCCGCTCTTGGCCACCGTCATGCTCAGCGTACCGGTCTCGCCTTTTCCGCCGCTGGACGAAACTCCGGGCGGCGCAGACGCAAGCGTGCCGTTCGATTGCAGCGCGCCAAGCTCCAGAATGTTGCCGCTCGTGTTCACCGCGCCCGAGCTCACCTGGGCAATGGCCGCATCCACATTGCCTGAGCCATCGAGTTTCACAAATCCGGTCAGCGCCGCCACCGGCGTCTCGGTGCCGCCCTGGTCGTAGGGCACACAATTGGCGTCGATCAATCCGGGCTGAACAATCAGCTCACCCGCCGCGGCCTGGTCGCTGCGGGCCAGCACGTGGTTGCAGCTCAATATGTACTGCGTGCCGCTCGCACCCTCGACCAGTGCGCCCAGTGTTCCGCCGCAGCAATCGGTCACCTGGTCCTTGGAGTTGGTGTCGTAATCGTCGTTGTTCCCGCCCGAGCTGCCCAGTGCGATCGGCGTGGCCAACTGCGCCTGGTGCGAGGCTGCGTTGCTGTCGATTCCCGCCGTATTCAGCAGCACTTCGCTCGACGTAACCGAAGTGGAGTTGCCAACCGTCGCCACAATATAGTTTGCGGTGGTGGCCGACAGGGCTGAGGGAGCCGTATATGTTACCGAACAGTTGGTAAACTGCTGGCTGCTGCGCGCGCAGCTCACCGATCCCAGCGCGCCCACGCCGCCGCTCGAACCTGTCGGCGTGCTCGCGATCGCATAATTGATTCCATCCGTCCCGCCTGCCTCGGCAATATAGCCGGTAACGGTCACGCTCCCGTTTGCACTGAGAGCCACATTCTCAGGAGTGAGGGGCTGCAGGAATCCCGGAGTGATTGAAACCGTTGCCGAAGCGCTCACACTCGAGCTCGACATCAGCGTAGCAGTCACCGTGACCTGCACCGTGTTTGCGGTCAGGTAGCTGGGCGGAGTGTACTGCCCGCTCGAGTTGATGGTTCCGGCGCCGGCCAGCGTATCTCCGCCGCTCACGCTCCACTTCACTGTGGCCGCGCCGCCGCTGGCAAGAACAGCGGAAAACTGCTCATAAACCCCGCCCGTCGACGAGCTGGTCCCGTTGCAGCCGGTGCAATTGGTGTCGATGGTAGCCGTCCCCGGCGATACTCCCAATGTGGTGTTGTTCGAGCCCCCCGAGACGGTTCCGCCCCCACAGCCTGCCAGCGCAAGTGCCGCAGGAGCAAGCCCCGCAACCAGCAAGCGCAGCGTCGGCCGGCGATTTGACGCCATCAAGCGCCAACTCGCTGCTGACCGGTCCGCTCCTGTCGATTCTGGAGTACTCGAAGTCAAGACGCGCCTATAGCCTTCCGCAATCGATAGAAATAATTCAAATACTTGCAGTTACTTCGGTCGCCGACTGAATTCCCTGAGCTCGTCGCCAAAAACACCACGAGCGCTGATCAGCACTCCGCAATGCAATATTAGACCTTATCGATGGGGTAAAAGTTGTATTCATGCCGAATCAGCCGGCAAACAACTGCGATTCCAGCCCCGTAACCGCAATTCAACCCGAACCCGGAAAAATGAAAGCCGGCTATGAAAGCACCCTGCCCAGAAAGCCCTTCAACCCCATGCGGCCCAGCGCCGCGGTAAAGAAAATAAGCGCCGCCAGGATGGCCCACCAGGGCATGTGCGCAATGCTCGGCGTCACGGCTGCGCGCAGCCCTTCGCTCATGTACACAATCGGGTTAAACAGCACCCCGTACTGCAGCCATTTCATATTCCCCAGCTGCGCCCAGGGATAGTAAACACATCCCAGAAACGTAATGGGGACTACCAGGATGGAAAAGACCAGCCCGATCTGGCGCGGATTTACGGTCGACCCGATCGCCAGCCCCAGCGCTCCCGCCAGGTAGCTGGCCATCACCAGCACCAGCACAAACAGATACCAGTTATGAATGTCGGCTCTCACCGGCGTGGCGGGGATGTAATACGCCATGGGAATCACCAGCAAAGCGGCGATGATGCTCTGCAGCGCGCTGAAGCTTACCTTCTCAAACGCCACGGCCCACAGCGGCAACGGGCACATAACGCGGTCGTCAATCTCCCGCGTCACGCCAAACTCCTGAGAGAGCGGCAGCGCCACTGCGGCAATGCCCGAGAACATGATGGCCACGGCCATCAACCCGGGCAGCAGAATGGTGCCAAAATCCAGTCCGCCGGTGTTGCCGGTCAGCGGGTTCGCTCCGCCCATCCGCGGCATGATGAACGTGAACACGAACAGGAACAGCAGCGGCTGCATGCCCACGCGTGCCAGAAACACAAATAATTCGCGGCTGAGCACGCGCGTGTCGCGCAAGATCAGGCCGAAAAAAGCCTGGATGAAGATCTTCGAATTCAGATTCGTCGTTTCCATCTCGCTCCCGCGCATGATAGTCCCTTAGTCCCTGGCCTTCATTCCCGCAAATCGCGGCCGGTCAGCTGAATAAACACCGTCTCCAAACTTGGCTCGGTGATGGTAAGGTCGCGTAGTCCGTGGCCCGATGCCGCGCGAACCAGGTCGGGCAGCAGACCGTCGGATCCCGTACCGATCACGCGCAATCCTTCGGCCGTCGGCTCTACTCCGCTTACATCTCCGCGGTTCTTCAATCCCTCCATCATCCGTTCCAGGCTATCAATCGACTTGAGTTTGAGGTTGAACACCGTGTGGGCGCCGAAGGTCGACTTCAGCTGCTCCGGTGAGCCCAGCGCCAGCACCTTGCCATAATCGATAATCGCCAGCCGGTCGCTTAAGTGGTCGGCCTCCTCCATGTAGTGTGTGGTCAGCAGAACCGTTATGCCTTCCTTGCGCAATCCGGCCACCGCGTCCCACATGGCCATGCGGCTCTGCGGATCGAGCCCCGCGCTCGGCTCATCGAGAAACAGCACCGTCGGCCGATGGGCAATAGCCCGCGCAATCTGCACCCGCTGCGCCAGCCCGCCCGAAAGCTCGGTGGGATAAACACTCCGCCGTTCGCTCAACAGAAACTGTTCCAGCAGCTCCAGGCTCCGCGCCCTTGCCTGACCATGGCTGAAGCCGAAGTAGCGGCAATGGAAGTAAAGGTTCTCGTATACCGTCAGCGAACGGTCAAGCGTATTGAACTGCGGCACCACGCCAATCAGCCGCCGCGCGTGCGCCGGATGCTTCACCACATCGATCCCCTTGATCCGCACCGTTCCGCTGGTTGGCAGCGTGCGTGTGGTGGCAATTGAAATCGTAGTCGTCTTTCCGGCCCCGTTTGGCCCCAGAAGGCCGAAGATCTCCCCCTCCTCGAGCTCCAGATCGATTCCGTCCAGCGCTACCACCCGCAGCTTGGACTCGTAAATTTTGATTAGCTTTTCAATTGCGACGATCAAAGGGGTTCCCCGCGCGGCTCAGGCAACAATCGCGCCCAACTTCAAGATTACCGCAGCCGGTATCGTCGACTGTCCGTTCCCGCGCATCATTAGAATGGACACGCATCACGCTTATACGAGGAGCCTTCCATGGACTACATCAACTTCGGACACACCGGCCTCAAAGTCTCGCGCATCTGCCTGGGCTGCATGACCTACGGTTCGCCGGCAACGGGACCGATTCTGCCTGGCCGCCAGCCCTGGGCGCTCAACGAAGAGGAAAGTTTCCCGTTTTTTCGCCAGGCCCTCGATCTGGGTATCAACTTTTTCGATACGGCCAATGTCTATTCCGGCGGCGACAGCGAAGTTGTCCTGGGCCGCTTCCTCAAGGCCAACACGAAACGCGAAACCATCGTGCTGGCCACCAAGGTTCACGGCCTTATGAGCAACGATCCGAACGGCCACGGCCTCTCGCGGAAAGCCATCCTGCACGAGCTCGATGAGAGTTTGCGCCGGCTCCAGACCGATTACGTCGACCTCTATCAAATACACCGCTGGGACTACGAAACCCCGATCGAAGAAACCCTTGAAGCCCTCAACGACGTTGTCAAGGCGGGCAAGGTGCGCTATATCGGCGCCTCAAGCATGTACGCGTGGCAGTTTGCCAAGGCGCTTTATCTCTCCCGGCTCAACGGCTGGACCCGCTTTGTCTCCATGCAAAACCATCTGAATCTCATCTACCGCGAAGAGGAGCGCGAGATGCTGCCTCTATGCCAGGCTGAAGGCATTGCGGTCATTCCCTGGAGCCCGCTGGGGCGAGGCCGCCTTACCCGCCCCTGGCAAGGCGAAACCACAAAGCGCACCCAAACCGACCACTTCGGGAACCGCATGTACTCCCAAACCGAAGACGCTGACCGCAAAGTAGTCGACCGCCTGGATGAACTCGCCCGGCAACGCGGCATCCCGATGGCCCAGCTGGCGCTGGCATGGCTGCTCTCAAAGCCGGTTGTCACGGCGCCGATTGTGGGCGCATCCAAGCCACACCATCTCACCGATGCTGTCGCTGCGCTGGCAGTGTCATTCAATACCCAGGAAGTTGCATTGCTTGAAGGTGGTTACGTGCCACACCCTGTACTAGGGTTTAGTTAAATCGTTAAAGCACTCCTGCAGAACCCTGTTGAAGATTCACAGAATTGCCGCGTGGCCTGTCCGGGCCCGGGGAGGCGAACATCGGAACCTCATTACGCTTAGGTGATTTACTGATCCGCGGCAAGTTGGTCACTGCGGAAGACATCAGCCGTGCGCTCGCGCACCAGGCGGAGAACGGCGGGCGCCTGGGCGACGGCCTCGTGGCTATCGGAGCCATCACCCATGAACGGCTCGATGCTTTTATCCACAGGCTTCCCAGAGAACCCCACGACATTGAATCGACTGGTATCGACGGTCTCGACCTGATGGGCCTGCTTCTCAAGCTCATGTACGTGAACAGCCTTGAAAGCCTGCGCCAACTCCAGGAAGCCATCAAGCTGCCATACACCATCGTGCTCGATCTGGTGAAAATGGCTACCGACCGCAAGTTGCTGATCACCCTTGGCACCGGCGGCCAGGAAGGCCTGGCCGACATGCGCTACATGTTCACCGAGGAAGGCAAGCGCTGGGGCATCGACGTCCTCAACCGTTCCGGTTACATCGGTCCCGCGCCCATACCGGTGGCCGCCTTTGCCGACCAGGTGAACCTGCAGAAACCCACCAACGAAATCATTACTTTCGAAGGCATTCGCAAGGCGACAGCCGCCTTCACCTTCACTGATGAGCTCATCGAGCAGTGCGGTCCGGCTCTGAATTCGGGCCGCGCCATGCTCTTGTACGGGCCGCCCGGCAACGGCAAGACTTCTGTGGCGAGGTGCATGGCCAGCGTCTTCAACGACGTCATTTATGTGCCCTACTCAGTCATCATCGAGGGCCAGATCGTCCGCATCTACGACCCCAGCATCCACCTCGCAGTCGATCCTGCCGGCCTTAACGACGACAATCCCCTCTCGCTGG
>JASHVU010000614.1 GCA_030044455.1 Acidobacteriaceae bacterium
GACACCCTGGCCACTGCGGCCACAGTGCGGATATCGGGCATTTTGCTGGTGGGCTTTTGATTGGTCTTGCGGGTCACGAACCAATCCTAATTCAGATCAACCGCGGATCAAAGAAAAGCTTGTGCATTTTCCTTTGTTTGCCCGCGGAGTGATTTAGCGCTTCAGGGATGGGAAGCAGTCGCGGTGGAAGCAAGGGGCTTTACAGGCTGCGGAAAGCTGGCCAAGGCGCAAGCCATCGAGGCTTTGCAACCAGTCCCCCTCCGGCGTTGCTGACCCGCGATGAATGAAACTCTGGGTGCGCCATCCATTCCGCAGCCTCATCGCGGAATGGGTGGGGCAGCACGAACCCGGGATTTACAAAGCTGTTTCCTTTTAGTCCCTCACCGGTGTTTCCCACCCGCATCGGATGAAGCGGAGTGTATTTGTCTCCCGTAGGGAGGCGAGGATGTTAGCCCAGCGCAAGTCCGCCGCAGCGGACGCAGCGCTGGGTGAGCCGATCATGATCAACCGCAGCCCCGTAGGGGCGTCGTGAACGGGTTGTTTCTTTCCAGGGCACCGCTTCAGTCGGGCCGATATCGCCTCCCAGAATACCGGGGCTTCAGCCCCTGAGCGATGTTTTTCGGGGATTCCGCGGAGCTTGATGCGTTTTTCTGCGGCCTGTTCGGCGCGCTTAGAAAAGCGAAAAATCGCAGGTCCTTCAGGCTCGGGTCCTGCCGCTCTCTTCTAAAACCGTGGAAAACAACGGTAGAACTACACCCGCTCGGCAATCAGCAGTCGCAGGTCGCGCAGGTTTTGCCCCGTTGGTCCCGTCACCACCGAGTCGCCCAGCGCCGTAAACAGCGGACAGGCATTGAACTCGGCCAGCGACTCCCTGGGATTGAAGCCGAACGACCGCGCTCGCGACACAGTTGTTGGATCGGCGATCGCGCCGGCCGAATCGGTATTTCCGTCTATGCCGTCTGAACCTGCGCTCAGCACGGTCAAGTGCTCGCCGGGATACTTCTCCAATTCCAGTGCGCAGGCCAGCACGAATTGCTGATTGCGTCCACCGGCACCCGGCATCCGATCCATCGTCACAGTTACCTCGCCAACTGAAATCAGGCAAACGCGCTCATGACCTCGGCGCAGCTCATGGAACCGCTCCAGCAAATACTTTGCCGCGTCAGCGTAGTCCCAGTCGTCGCAACTGTTGTCTACAACCGTGAAATAGCCGGCCTTTTGCGCTTGCAAACGCGCGTTTTCCACCAGGTCGTGGCTGGAAAGAAGAATCTCAAAGACCGAGTCGCGAAACGCAGCGTCTTCGCCGCTCATGGTCACGGCTGAAGTCATCCGCCGCGGCTGTTTGGCCATGAAGGGCGGCCGCCAGCCTTTATTCCCGGGCGACTCGGGAAGGTCGGTGCGCTCAAAAAACTCCCGCACCGGGACCGGAAACTTCTCCGCAAGGCCGTACTTCGCAATCAGGTCGCGCACCTCGGCCACAGTCGAGTGATCGGGTGAGGTCGGCCCCGATGACAGCGCATCCAGCGTTCGCAGCGGTACATCGGGAAGCAGCAGACTCACCTTCAGCGCCTCCGGTGCGGCCATTGCCAGCCGCCCGCCCTTCACCGCGGAAAAATGCTTGCGCAGTGTATTCACCTCGTTGATCGGCGCGCCCGAGGCCAGCAACAGCCGGTGAAACTCGATCGTGTCGTCGAGCGTGATCTGCCCGTCAATTGGCAGATCGAACATTGCCGACCCTCCCCCCGAAATCAGGAAGAATATCAGCGTATCTTTCCTTGCCTTGCGCAACAATGCCAGCGTGGTCCGGGCTGCGGCAAATGTGTCCTCATTGGGTAGCGGGTGCCCGCCCTCGAAATAACGGATTCGCCAGTTACGGCTCTTGGGCATTTGATTGGTGCAACAGATTCCCCGCAACCCTTTGCGCCGCTTCATCCGCTCCAGCAGGATTTCCAGCATCGGGCCGGCCGCCTTGCCCAGGGCGACTACAAACACGCGCCTGTAATTCGAGAGATCGATGGTTGCCGGTCCGCTTCCATCGGGCAGCAGCCTGTGCATGCGGCTGCCCTCAAAACCAATCCGCCGGTCAAACGCCGATGCAATGTTGCAGGCTTCAAGTGCGCCGGTAAAGATATGCGTTGCCGATTCGTGCAGGGTATCGAGTACTGCGTCGCTGACTGGCGTCATGTCACGTGCTCCTTCAGCCAGCCGGCTATTGCCTGTTGCATGGCAGAAAGTTGATGGGTAAAAAAATGGTCTGCGCCGGGAATAAAAATCAGCTGCTTCGGTTCGGCAGCGCGAGCCACAACCGGCTCCAGCTGTTCCGGCGACGTGAACTCATCACGCATGCCACTTAGAAATAGTTTGGGGAGATTTGCTGCTTTAAGAAAGGAATAATCATAAGTGCGTCCGGCAAATGCAACCGGCAATCCCAGCGCCGCAATCGCGTGTACGCGTCGGTCAAATTCATGAGAGCCGCCACCGGAGCCGCAACAGGCCTTCAGCGCCATCGCCGCTCCAAAGCTGAAACCCGCCACCACGATCGGCCGCGCAGACTCGTGCTCCAGCCAGTCGAGCGCCGCCAGCACATCTTCAAACTCCGCATCGCCGTCGTGCCGGCCCTGGCTCCATCCCACGCCGCGAAAGTTGAAACGCAAAACCGGCCACTCAAATCCCCAATGCCGGCGATTCATCACCTGCATCGCGTAATACACAACTTTGTTGTGCATTGTGCCCCCGCCCAGCGGGTGGGGATGGCAAAAGAGCGCTGCAAACGGCGCGTCGGGGGCGCCTTGATTCAGCAATCCTTCCAGTCTGCCTTGGGGTCCGCCAATCGTCACGCTGCGCAAAGTGCGCGTGTGAGAGTGGTCTTTGGCTGAATGCGCCTCCTGGCTCACTGCGGCTTTTTCCGACCGTCCTGAAACCTTCAAAACCCCCGGTCCGGCCGGAGCAATGTGAGCCTCGAAGTTTCGAATTGCGCGAGACATGCCACGAGTAATTCTACGCCTGATGTTTTGTCACGCACCGTTTAAATCGCTTTAGTACCGCATCGCGGAAGTGCTTTTCAATCCGCATCGCATGAGGCCTTCGCTCGTCCTCATTCGGCATCGGGTGCCCCATGTCCCTCGTCGCTGCGGCAGAGGGACTGGGAAAGGAAGCCGGCTGCCCCATCCGACCCATCGCCTCCAACCCTGCCTCCTGTATCCTTTCTGCATCATGAACGGCAAGAATCCGCCTGCAACAATTGACCCGATTGGGCTTACGCGCCAGTTGTCCGAAATCGATTCCACCACCTATCACGAGGGCAGAGCCGGCGATTTTTTAGCCGATTTCCTCTCCGCTCACGGTTGGGAAGTGGAGAAAACCGCTGTCCCTCAACCGTTCGAAAGCGCCACGGCCGGCCCCCGCTGGAACGTCTATGCGGGCATCCCCGGCCAGACTCCGGAGCTGGTCTTTTCCACCCACATTGACACCGTCCCTCCGTACATCCCATTCAGCGAAGATGGCGATTTCATGTATGGCCGTGGAGTATCAGATGCGAAGGGAATCATCGCCGCCCAGGTGGTTGCCGCAACTGCCCTCTGCCAGGCCGGTTACCCCGTCGGAATGCTCTTCGTGAGCGGGGAAGAGCGCGATTCGGCCGGCGCCAAGGTAGCCAACGCCGCGCCCAAAGGCAGCCGCTTCCTCATCAACGGCGAACCCACTGACAATCGTCTCGCACTGGCCTCGAAAGGCGCTCTGCGCGCGGTCTTCAAGGCCACCGGAAAAATGGCCCACTCCGCCTATCCGGAGCTCGGCGATTCCGCCGTCCACAAACTGGTTCAAGTCCTCGGCCGGGTGCTTAAACTCCCTTTGCCCTCCCTTGAGGACGTGGGCCCAAGCTCGCTCAACATCGGCCAGATTAACGGAGGTCACGCGCCCAACGTTATCGCCGATCACGCCGAAGCTCAGGTGCTGGTCCGTCTGGTTAGCGACTCGGCGCCCATTCGCGCTGCTCTCATCGAGGCTTGCGGCAACCAGGCCGAGGTCGACTTCACCCTCGAAATTCCTTTCGTCCGCCTGCGCGCCGTTGAAGGCATGCCCACCATGGTCGCCAAGTTCACCACAGATATCCCGCAGCTCTCGAACTGGGGTGAGCCGCTGCTCCTCGGTCCCGGCAACATCCTCCTGGCCCACACACCCCACGAGAAACTCGCCAAAAAGGAGCTAATCGAGGCCATCCAGCTTTACATCGAGGTTGGCAAAAAACTGCTCTCCTGAATATCAGTCCCAGCAACCATGCGGGGTGCCCCACCTTCGCCGCGTTTTTGCTTTTGCGGCTAGGGCGGGATAGCGCAAAGCTTAACCGACCGATCTCGTACAAGGTGGTTGTCTCGAACCTCACTTTTTCACTCCTTCACTCAATCACTCTCACTTATTTCGCTGTTTCGCCGCCTCGCTCTGCTATGCTTCCGCTGCGGCTTCCCCCGGCCAATCTTCTTCCCCGGAGATCCCAATGTCTGCCCCATCCTCTGCTCCCGTCACACCCGAACGGATCCTTCAACTCGCCTGGGGTTACGCCCCGCCGCTCATTCTTGAAGCTGCAATGAAGCACCGCGTCTTCGACGTTCTCGATGCCGGCCCCATGTCGCTCTCTGAAGTCAGCGCCGCCACCGGCGCATCCGCACGCGGCCTCGCCGCCATCATGGACGCGCTCGTCGGCCTCAACTTCCTCGCCAAAAATGGATCAGGCAAATACTCGCTCACCCCCGAGAGTGCAGCCTTTCTGGTCAGCACCAAGCCTTCCTTTCAGGGCGGCCTCATTCGCCACACCTCCGAGCACCTGGTGCCCAAATGGCTCCATCTCAATCAAATTGTGGCCACCGGCCGTCCTGATGCCGCCGTCAATCAGCAAAACATCGGAAGTGAGTTCTTTGAGAAGTTCGTCAATGACATCTTTTCCATGAGCTATCCCGCAGCCTCTGTACTCGCCGACCATCTCCAGCTTGCCTCGCGCGCCGACCGCTTCAGCGTTCTCGATCTCGGCGCCGGCTCCGGCGTTTGGGGAATCGCGCAGGCCCAGGCCGGCCCCATGATCTATGTCACCGTGGTCGACTGGCCCGGCGTCCTCTCCATCACGCGTGCCAACGCTGCACGATTTGGCCTCGCTGAGCGCTTCACCTTCGTCGGGGGCGATCTGCTCGAAGCCAACTTCGGCGCCGGCCACAACCTCGTCACCATCGGCCACATCCTGCACAGCGAAGGCGTCGAGCGCAGCAAGGCCCTGCTCAAAAAATCATTCTTCGCTCTCGCCTCCGGCGGCACCATCTCCATTGCCGAATTTCTCGTTAACGCCGATCGCACCGGCCCCGTCAACGGCCTTATCTTCGCCGTCAACATGCTGGTCAATACCGACGTGGGTGGCACATACTCGTTTGAGGAGATCGGCGCCTGGCTCGGCGAAGTTGGCTTCGTCAACGTCCGCCAAATCGATTCCCCCGGACCTTCGCCGCTGATTCTCGCATCAAAACCATAGGCATCCAAACCATACCGGAGAAATGCAAAAGTGAGCGCAGCCATTTACGACATCCCCCTTCAGACCATCGCCGGCGAGCCCGCATCTCTCGCCGGCTTCAAAGGCAAAGTAATGCTGGTTGTCAACGTTGCCTCAAAATGCGGACTCACTCCGCAATACGAGGGCCTCGAAAAACTCTACGAGCTCTTCCGCGGTCAGGGCCTCGTCATCGCCGGCTTCCCGGCCAACGACTTCAAGCAGCAGGAGCCCGGGACGAATGAG
>JASHVU010000615.1 GCA_030044455.1 Acidobacteriaceae bacterium
GGTGTGGCTGCTCTACCGCAAGAAGATATTCCTCAAGGTGTGAGGGGCATCAGCAAGGCAGCGGCCTCACAAGCGGCAGAAGCCTCAAGAGCCATTCGACGGCCGCATCCTCGTCTTCAATCTCAATGCGCAGGCCGGCGGTTTCAAGCGGCAGGCTTGCGGGAATCGAAGACAATAGCGGCACGAGCCGGACACGATCTTTTTCAGTCGTGATGAGAGCCACGGCGCGAGTAGTCCGGGCGGCATCGAGAACGCAGTCGAGGTCGTGCTGCACGTAGCGCTGGTGGTCGGCGAAGGCGATGCGGCTGGCGACGTGGAGGCCTGTGCTTTCAAGCCCGGCAAAAAACTGCTCGGGGCGCGCAATTCCGCAGAAGGCCACAACCGGACCATCAATCGCAGGGACCTGCATGCGGCGATGAAGGCGCCAGACGGGGCCCTGCCAAAGACTGCGCCCGCGAAGCGTTTGCTCGACTATCGGCGCCTCAGGCACGGTGAGAGCAACTACGGATGCGCGCCGCATTGATTCGAGCGGCTCACGCAAATTCCCGGCGGGCAATAAGCGATCTTGGAGATCGGAGCCGGTCACCAGCAGAATGTCAACGTCGCGACGTAGCTGGCGGTGCTGGAATCCGTCGTCGAGGAGATGGAGGTCGGGAGCGGCGTCGGACTCCCGTTCCGCCAGATGCCCAGCCTGGTAGCGCTGCGCCGCGACGTAAACAGGTACGCCGGCTTCGCGGGCAATCACCAGCGGCTCGTCTCCAAAATCTTCCGCCGTGCCCCCAAGAGCTACCCGTCGCGGAAGCGCGGAGCGCCGGCCGTAACCGCGCGAGAGCACATCCACGCGCAGTCCCCGGCCCGAAAGTGCCCGCGCCAGCGCAATGGTGAGCAGGGTTTTGCCTGCGCCACCGGTAGAAAGATTGCCGATGCTGACGACCGGCGCACCAAGCCGGCGGACCCTCTCAAGCCCGGAACGCAAGGCGATGCCGCGCAGAGCAATTCCGAAGCGATAGAGGGGAACGAGCGGCGCTAATGCGATTCGTGAGCTGCCCTCTTCCGAAGCGAAGGGCCTCAGGTCGACGCGACCATCCGGGAGCCGTCGACCTGGAAACGACATTCCAGGGATACATTTGCTCAGGAATCGCCGAAGCCAGGGGCGCGCAGCCTGGGTCATGCACCCTGCTCCTTAAGCAGCCCGCGAAGCGCCTTGATCGGACGGCCTGTGGCGCCCGCCTGGCGATTGAAAACCTCCCAGGCGCGCTTGCCCATAGCGGCGGAGTCTGCGGGGCTGGCGTAAAGCCCGATAAGCGCTGCCGCGAATTCTGAGCGCTTGGTGATGGAAATTGCTTCGTGCTCAATCAGGTCGTCGACGATGGCGCGAAAATTCTCAAAATACGGGCCCATGACGATGGGAACCCCGAATTGGGCCGGCTCGAGGGGGTTGTGGCCGCCTGCAGGGACAAGGCTGCCGCCCACAAAGGCGACCGACGCGATCGAGTACATTGAAGCGAGCTCGCCGATTGTGTCGAGCAGCACAATCTCCCCCGGGTGGACAGCCTCGCGGAGGACCTCAGCCTCGATATCCCAGTGGCTGCGGCGAACCCATTTGAACCCCGAACGGCGAATGCGTTCGGCGACGAAGTGAAAGCGATCGGGATGGCGTGGTGCAATAACCAGAACCAGGTCGGGATTGAACCCGATGAGCTGCGGCCAAGCCTCCAGCAGCGTGGCCTCTTCGCCCTCGAGCGTACTGCCGGCAACCAGAAATCGGCACTTCGGCGCCAACTGCTTGATGAGGAGGGTGGCGTTGGCTTCGTGAGCTGCGCGGACGTCGAATTTAAGGTTGCCTGAAACCAGGATCCTCTCGGGTTTGCAGCCAATATTCTGCAAACGCCGGGCATCTTCGGGACTTTGCGCCAGCATGCAGGAAAGCTGGGAAAGAATTGGCTCCCAGATGGCGCGGAAGAGCCGATAGCGTGGGTACGAACGGTCGGAGATGCGCGCGTTGATTACGGCTACGGGTATTTTGCGGTCAAAACATCCGGCCAGCAGGTTAGGCCAAAACTCTGTCTCCACCAGCGCCAGCATGCGCGGCTGCAGCGCGTTCAGATAGGCGCTCACCGCCCAGGGAAGATCGAGGGGACAATAGAAAACGCGGTCGGAGCCGAAGCGCTCCCGAGCCAGGGCGTTGCCGGTTTCAGTCGTTGTGGAGATAAACAGGCGATAGCCGGGGAAGGCCCAGTCCCACTCGCTGACCAGACGGCTGATGGCCAGAACCTCGCCCACTGAGACGGCATGGAGCCAGACGGCGGGCAGATTGCGATCCTCCCGACGGCTCGCAAGATCGTGCCGAACGCGCCCCAGGCGTTCAGATAGCCATCCGCCATTCTTGTCGGTTGCGGATTTCCGCCACAGCCAGAGCGGGGAAGTGACGGCAAGTACCAACACAAAGGCCAGGTTGTAGAACAGCAGAATCAGCGTATAAATAGTTTCTGCTGCCAGACGTCTAACCCAATTTGTCTTCATCATGTCTAACCTTACGATGATACAGTCGAGAACGGTGAGAATCTCGCGGCCCATTCCTCTGTT
>JASHVU010000616.1 GCA_030044455.1 Acidobacteriaceae bacterium
TTACAACTGTAGCCATAGAGCCCGGGCGCGCAAAACCGGGCTGCCCTTCAATGCTTCCGGTGCTCGTCTCTCCACAGCATCACCAGGAACCACAGCATGAAGCAGACTGCTATTGCTGCGGGCGCGAGCAGGAGAGAATCAGGGTGAATTGTGATCATCAGGTCGACTCCTTGCAAGTGGACAACGGCGCGAAGTTATGTGATCGGCAGCTGAATTCAGGCCGAAGCTGCCGATTGCATGTGCACGCGAACGATCCGCGCCAGCCTTGGGTCCCACATAATCAGCAAACTCCCTTTCATGTGAAGAAAGCCTAAACATGGACGCAGGAATTCGTAAGGGATGGGAAACCGGTCTCAGTCTGGCCAGTAAACCCGGTCCAAAACTGGGGCTTGGCAGGCCCTTTCGTGGGCCCGGCAACCTTGACACGCAACCGGGCGCGCGTATCTTATCTTTCTAGGTAATCTTTTCGGGTTCCGGGACGGGAAAGCGGCGGTTTGCGACGGGCTGCTCCTCTTCGCCGGGGACCGCAGGGAATACTGTGTCGAACAGGAAGCAGACGGCAGCAGGGACTTGTGTATTGGACGTGGTGGGTGCAACTTCTCACTCCCCGGCCATCCGGCCCTCCTTCCAGAGCCTGGGCCGGTTTTACCGACGCCCGGGACCGTTCCCGGAGACAAACCTACTTCTCAGGTGCTCGCCGCGGCGGGTGCGCCTGTGCCCCGAATGCGGCTTCAGAGTCCGCTCCCCGGGTGAGTAAAGGATGAACGTGGCAACAAGCTTGGCATTCATTTGGGCAACGCCCGCGTCGGCGACCGGAGGCGGCATGTCTCTGCTTCTGCCCCTGCTGTTAATCCCCTTGCTTTATTTCCTGATGATCCGGCCACAGCAGAAGAAGCAGAGGCAGTGGCAGCAGATGCTCTCCAGCATCAAGTCAGGCGATCGGGTGACTACGGCCGGCGGCATTCGCGGCACCATTCTTGCCATTAAAGATGACTCGTACATCCTGCGCGTGGCCCCTGACAATCTCAAAATTGAAGTGGCAAAGACTGCGATCGCCGCAGTGACCACCGAAGAAAAGTCCACATCGTAAATGGGGGGCGCGAATGCATTTTCTGAGTAGCTGTAGCCCGGAACCGGACCGCCCTGTTGACGCGACCACCAGGGAGCGGCGACCTTGGGAAGAACTGGAAAGGACACAGTAACTCAGAAAATGCCGTAGCACTCCGCATTGATGGAATTCGAAAAAGTGAACCCATGAAGAAGAACCTCAAAAACAAAGTTGCTCTCATTTTTGCCGGTTTGCTGGTTTGCCTGTACGGCATTATCGGCACGCCTTCGGGATTTACCGGCAAAGCGTTGCTTGAGTCGATGACCAACCGCATTCATCTCGGCCTCGATCTGCAGGGTGGCGTACACCTGGTAGTGCAGGTCGAGGTGCTTGAGGCTGTCAGCGACGAAACTGACAGCGTCGTCGCCCGCGTGCAGCAGGACCTGAAGGCTGCGAATCTCACTTTTTCGCAGATCTACAAGCCCAAGCCGCTGTCCGAAGACCCGGTCACGCACAACAAGACTGGCAGGCCTGACCTGGTGGAAATTGACGGCATTCCTCCGGCGAGCTACAGCGCCGTGCAGTCCCTCCTTGATCAGAAGTACTCAAACGAGTACGACCTGAGCAGCTTGAATAACGACACCGCCATCACGCTCACCATGAAGCCGCTGGTTGAGAAGGCCCTCGAGGAGAAGACTGTACAGCAAGAGATTGAGACCATCAACGACCGCGTGAATTCGCTGGGCGTGAGAGAGCCCAAAGTGGCTCCCTACAGCCTGGGCGCCAACCAGATACTGGTTGAGCTGCCGGGCATCAGCGACACCGACCAGGTCAAGCAGGCGATTCAATCCACGGCGCGTCTTGAGGTCCACGCAGTAGTCGGCGGACCCTACCAGGATGAGCAGACGGCCCTCCAGGCCACCAACGGCGCGCTGCCGCCCGATCAGGAACTGGCCCACTACTCGGGCATCACCGGCGCCGAACAGGATTCGGTTTACGTGCTGCAGCGCACGCCCATCATCTCGGGCAGCGACTTCCGCTCAGCCGAACCCGGCACCAACCAGAACACCGGCCAGCAACAAGTCCGGTTTACTCTTACTGACGACGCCGGAAACCGCTTCTACGATTACACAAAGGACAACGTTGGCAAATACATGGCAGTCCTGATGGGCGGCCGCATCCGCTCGGTGGCCAGCATTAAGGAGCCGATTCACGATCAAGGCGATATTGAAGGCTCGTTCAGCCTGGCCGAGGTCGAGCAGCTTTCCAAGCTCCTCCAAACCGGCGCCCTGCCCGCATCGCTCGTCTTCCTTCAAGAGACCCAAGTGGGCGCGTCGCTGGGCGCTGATTCTATCCACCAGGGCGTTACCGCCGCTATCGTTGGCGTGCTCGTGGTGATGGCCTTCATGCTCGTGTACTATCGGTCCTCGGGCATCAACGCCGACCTCGCGCTTTTTCTCAACCTTGTCATCCTGCTCGGTTTTATGGGCTACTCCGGCGCCACGCTCACGCTGCCGGGAATTGCCGGAGTGATTCTGACCATAGGTATGGGCGTCGATTCAAACGTGCTGATCTTCGAGCGCATTCGCGAGGAGATTCGCGCCGGCAAAGCCGCCTCGGCAGCAGTCGACCAGGGGTTCGCGCACGCATGGGTAACGATCGTCGATACGCACGTCACCACTATCGTCTCGGCGGCTATCCTGTTCCTCTTCGGCTCCGGCCCGGTGAAGGGATTTGCTGTAACCCTTACCTTTGGTCTGTTGGCCAACCTGTTCACCGCGGTCTATGTCTCGCGCGTCATCTTTGAGGCGCACCTGAACAAGCTCAAGCCGGGCGAGATGGTATCGATCTGAAAAACAGCTTCTAGCTGCTAGCTTCTAGCTGCTGGCTCCTTTGCGGAATGACCAATGATTACGACTTCGCACGAAAAGAGCTGGAAGCTGGAAGCTAGTAGCTAATAGCCAGGAGAAAAAATCACGTGGAACTGTTTCATGGCGTAAATGTGGACTGGCTGGGGAAGAAATGGTACTTCCTCGCCTTTTCATTGATCTTCAGCGTGGCCGGCATTATCTCGATGGGCATTCACTTCAAGCAGATTGGCAGCATTGTGCCCCTCGGTGTCGATTTCCGCGGCGGCACTGAACTGCGCGTGCAGTTCAAGCACTCGCCCGACATCACAAAAATCCGCCAGGCCGTGATCGCAACCGGCATTCATGACGCTCAAATCACCACCTTCGGCGATCCATCGAATGACGAAGTCCTGATCAGCCTGCCCGAGCAGACCAACGAAAACGGTCTCGACACCGGCCGGCAGACCATTGTGAGCGCCCTTGCCAACCATTACGGCGATGCCGGCACGATCCGCGATACCCAGGTCGTTGGTCCCACCGTAGGCCATCAGCTCGAAGGGCAGGCCGGACGCGCGGTGATCTATTCCATGGCCGGAATGCTGGTTTATCTCTGGTTCCGTTTCCAGTTGATTTACGGCGTGGCCGCAGTCGTCGCCTGCTTCCATGACACGCTGATCACCCTTGGCGCATTCGCACTCACCGGCCGGGAAATCTCGCTCACCGTCATCGCCGCCATCCTTACGCTGGTCGGCTATTCCATGAACGATACCATCGTCGTCTTCGACCGCATCCGCGAGAATCTGCGCATCAGCCGCCGCGAGGCACTGCCCGTGCTGGTGAATCGCAGCATCAATCAGACGCTCAGCCGGACCGTGCTCACCTCGGGACTTACCTTCTTAACGGTCCTCTCTCTCTTTATCTTCGGCGGTGCCGTGCTGAACGGCTTTTCATTTGCACTTGTCGTAGGTATTCTTATCGGTACGTACTCGTCGATCGCGATCGCCGCGCCGATGCTGGTAGCCTGGCAGGAGTTCCGTGCAGGAAAAGGCAAGGCAGCTTCGCTTCCGGCCGCAAAAAGATCGAGAGCATAGAAATCAACGATCGCGGGCGTATCGGAGCCATCACCCGCGACAGTCAATTGGAACCCTTTTTGCCAGATCGCCATTTTCCCAGGTGTACGGGATAGTGCAATCTGGCATCGCATCCGACCGGAACCCAAGTGCAGATTCTGCACAGGTATTGCAGCACTTTTTGCACCGGAACCCGTGGTTCTGATAAAGTTTGACACGCTTCCCGGAAAGGTTTTCAGGCTGGGAACAATTGCCGTTCACGCGGTGTCTAAAGTAGAGGTAAATCACACCCGAATTCGAGGCTGGCCATGTTTGAAGATTCCACATTTGAATCCGGCGGCAGGATCAAGACCAAGAGCAAGTATTGGATGATGGTCACGCTCATCACCAACGGCTCCATTTTGTTGCTGCTTATCCTGATTCCACTGATCTACCCTGAGGCGCTTCCCAAGGAAGCCATGGCGACCCTGCTGGTTGCCCCGCCGCCACCTCCACCACCTCCGCCACCTCCTCCCCCGCCCGAGGTCCATATCGTCCACGTGCAGTCTGAGTTGATGAACAATCAGCTCACGGCTCCCAGAACCATCCCCAAGAACATCCAGATGGTCAGTGAGAAAGAAGCTCCTCCCAGCAGCTTCGGCGTGGTCGGCAGCATGGGCGACTCAAACGGCGCCGAGGGTGGGGTGATGGGCAGCATCTTTGGAACCGCGGCCCCCAGGGTCAAGGAAGCCCCTCCGAAGAAAGTGAATATCTCGGCCGGCGTCGCAGTCGGCATGTTGCTGCAGAAGACTCAGCCCATCTATCCGCCCATTGCTAAGGCTGCGCGCGTGCAGGGCACCGTGGTGCTGCAGGCGACCATTTCCAAGTCCGGCACCATTGACAATCTTAAGGTTGTCAGCGGGCCGGCGATGTTGACCGGCGCCGCCCTCGACGCGGTCCGCACTTGGCGCTACAGGCCCTACCTGCTCAACAATGAGCCGGTCGAAGTAGATACCACCATCAATGTGATCTTCACTTTGGGTGGATGACGAGGTTCCTGGCTCCCTGGATTGCTCAGGGAGCTTTACTTTTGGCGCGGATGCGTCTCGGCAAGACTCGCATTCCTTGTAACCGCCCGCTGGAGCGGGCTCGACTCAGATAAAAGAAACTCCTTAGGAGGAACGATTCAGTGATTCTCGCTCAGCTCACACATTATGCTTCGCACGCGGTCAGCAGTCTGGCCATGTTCCAGGAGGAACAGACGGTCAGCTTCAGCCCTATGGGTCTATGGAGCCACATGGGATGG
>JASHVU010000617.1 GCA_030044455.1 Acidobacteriaceae bacterium
CCGTCTGCGGCGTTGATTTCGACGTCGCTCATCGCCGCGTGGTTGCGATCGGCAATCGCGTGGGCCGCCGTAATATCCTGCGCCGTAATCGGCCGGCGCGTCGTGTGCATCCCGCGCTCCGTCAGCACCACTCCCAGGTCCGAAGCAAGCGCTATCCACACAACTGCCAGCGTTGCGAGCCCCGCAATCAGCCTCCACGAAATGAGTTTCCGGTATCGCATCTCTACAAGATAAATCCGTTACGCTCGTGCTTCGCTGCGCGTTCCCGCCTCAGAGGTAGGTTGCCTCGCCCGAACCCTTCTGAACCCCGCCATCTATGCGGCTGATATCCTTGAATGGATGTCCACAGAAATGAAGATGAACGTTACAAACACATACGATCGCCCGCAGCAGGAGCTCTCGGCCGGTGCTGTCTGGACACTTTTTTCCGTTATCTTTCTTGCCGTTTACTTTGCGTCCCTGTTTACTCCTCCGCTGCTCGACGATGTTGACTCCAGCCACGCCGAGGCTGCGCAGTATATTGCGCGCACCGGTGACTGGATCTCTCCCAGGACCGACGGCATCCGCTACATTGAAAAGCCGCCTCTTCCTTACTGGATCATCGCAGAAATTTATCGCGTGACGGGAGTAGAAAACTCTTTCACCACACATCTGCCCAACGCGCTTGCGATCCTCGCGCTTACCTGGCTCTCGTGGCTTTGGGGCTGCCGCGCGTGGGGTCCCAGAGCCGGGCTCTACGCGGGACTGGGTGTGCTCACATCGGTGGGGCCTTTTCTCTTTACGCGATTCATCATTCCCGAGTCGCTGCTCGCCTTTTTTCTGCTGGCCGCGCTCTATGCCATGATCGAGAGCCTTGAGACCGGACGCGCACGCCTGATGTACTGGGCCTGGGCCTCGGTGGCGCTGGCGCTGCTCACCAAGGGATTGATTGCGCCCGTGTTCTTTGCCGGAGCGGCAATTCCCTATCTTGCGCTTACCGGCCAGTGGCGTCGCTGGCGCTCGCTTAGGCCGGTCACCGGGTTTCTGCTGTTTCTGGCCATCGCCGCGCCGTGGCATATCCTATGCGGTTTGCAAAACCCTGACCAGGGCCATCCCGTCGGCAATCATCCCACCATCGGCAATGTGCACGGGTTTTTCTATTTCTATTTCGTTAATGAGCACTTCCTGCGCTTCTTCGGACTGCGCTATCCGCACGACTACAACAAGATGCCCGGCAGCCTCTATTGGTTCGGCCATTTCGCCTGGCTCTTTCCCTGGAGCCTGTTTTTGCCAGCGGCCTTTGCGCTCGCCTGGAAGACGCGCCGCACCTGGCTGACACACTTGCGCCACGATGCCGGCCAGACTGTCGATTTTTATCTCGACAACGCCTTGCGCGAGGATGTGGCCACTTACGTTTTGCGTCTCAAGTTCAGGGTGCGCACCATCTGGCTCCTTAGCCTGTTTACGGCGTGGACGCTGCTCTTTTTCTCGATCTCAACCAACCAGGAGTACTACACCTTTCCGGTATGGCCGCCGCTGTTTATACTTACCGCCGGCGTAATGGCCGGAATCGAGGAACGGCACGGCGTTGACGACGAGGCTCCCAGACTCTCGACCAAATGGCTCAGCGGCGCGCATGTGGCCTTCGCGGCGATTGGCGTGCTGTCGGCGGCTGCGCTGGGCTGGGGATTGTGGGAGTCGCGCAACCTGCCCTATGTCGCCGATATCGGTACCTTGCTTGCGCATCGCGGCGTGGGCGATTACACGCTCTCCATGTCGCATCTCTTCGACCTGACCGGGCCTTCGTTTGCCGCGCTGCGGCTTCCGGCAGCTCTGGCCGGCGTGGCGCTGCTCATTGGACCGTTGATCGGGCTTGCGCTCAGGCTTAAACGCCGGCACTTGGCCGCCACTATCAGCGTGGCTCTCACCATGACGGCGTTCTTCATCGCCGCGCATATTGCCTTCGCTCGTTTTGAGCCCATGCTCAGCTCCAAGCAGCTGGCCGACGTCATCATGGCCAAAGGCTCGCCCAATGACACCTTCATCATCTACGGCGAGCAGTCGTCGGGCTCTTCGGTCATCTTCTACACTGACCGTTTCTTCCACCACCGGCCGGTGCTGCTGGTATTACCGCGCTGCGGGCAGAACGGCGAAGGCACAACGTTGTTGTGGGGCTCCTGCTATCCCGATGCACCCAACATCTTCCTCACAGACGATGAGCTGGCAAAGATGTGGGGCACGGGCGAGCGCAAATGGATCTTTGCGGAGGATCCGGACCAGACGAAAGTGGAGCAGCTATTGGCCGGAAAACTTCATCCTGCCGGCTCAATTGCCGATAAAGCGCTGTGGACCGACCGGCCGCTCCCTTAGCAATCCTGCGCAGTAGGCGGTTGTTCGGAGTCAGCTCATATAACTGCTAACCGAATTCATTGGGGTGGGCGCGACTGTTCACGCCGGACGCCAACTCTGCGCTTCACCGAGCGGCGATGCCGCGCGCACTCACGCTCTATCATGCGGCGCTTTGTTCCCGTGGCTGACGAGCATAAACAAACAGGTAAAAAGTGCCCATCAGCAAAATGGTGAGGGGCGCCGGCACCACCATGATGGCGACGACTAGATTGTGGCCAAGTCCGGTAGCGGATGGATTGATGTGGCGGGCCAAAACAATGATTGCGGCCCAAACCACATCGCCGGCGAAGATGAACGCGAGAGCAGTAATCCACAGGGCAATCTTTCCGAGCCTTCGGCCTTCGTCCCTCAGCATGACGCAGGCCGGCACGGCGAGCATTATCAGTTTGGCGTCGTACAGACGATGATACACAGGAAGCAAAGAAAGGGCTGAGATCGCGGCGAGCGCCAGACGGGACCTTAGAGCCGTGGGGCGTAAACGAAGCGTCGCCACCACCCACACCAGCAGGAGCGATGCTGAAATCAGGTAGCTGATCGGGTTATAAAACGCGGGATTATCGCGGACGAGGCTGAGCGCCGTTTGTAGATTGATGAGCATGCTGAGGCCGTGACTGCCCACCGACGCCGGACCGGGATCGGTTGTCCCGCCATGGGCAGCAAAACTGGCAATGTTGGCTCGCATCTCTACAATCCAGTTCGGCACGGCGTGCCACACCCACAGCAACGCAGGCAGGCCGACTGCGGCGGAAACCGCCAAGGACTGCAGCGCCCGCTTGCGGAAGGCGCCGCCGGCCAGCAGGAAGTAGAGCCAGATGAAACCGGAGACGTGCGGCTTGACCGCAAGGCTCAATGCCATGCATAACACACCGGCCGCAACAAATCGATCGCGAAGAAAACACCAGACCGCGACCAGGCAAAGGGAGATGATAATCCCCGACAT
>JASHVU010000618.1 GCA_030044455.1 Acidobacteriaceae bacterium
GGGCACCCGGTAGTGGAGTTTGTTGCTCTCCCGCCCTCTCCGCATCCGTTGACGCGGGCTGCGTAAAGGATGGGGTACGGGAGGATTCCGGCAGCGTGTACGCTGCCGGGACAACCGGGCTGGAGCCCGGCGCTACTGGACGGCGGTAAAACTCTATGAGCCCCAAGTCGCGATAGAAACGCATCCGCTCGGCAAGCGCTTGGCGCCACTCAGGTGTCAGAGATCGCGCCACGCCGGCCCTACTCCACCACCAGATGCCGCCGCGATGCGGCAACCACTACTGTCTCTTCGAGTACGCCGTTGTCGGAGGACCGCACCGCATCGCCGGCAGCCTGGTCACCGTCGAGTTCCAGTATCATCGGCCTTGGCGCGCGCAGCGCGGCAATCTCATCCAGGATGCAGTCGGCGAGTTCGCGTTTGTCCATTTGCGGCAATTCGATGGCCCTATTGGCCGTCAAGAATGTGGCCGCATTTTCATCCGCATCGATTCCAACGCCGCGGCCGGCGACGTTGTTGACGACGATGGCATCGGCGCCTTTTTTGAGCAGCTTGGCGCGGCCGTTCTCAAGTTCGTCGTGTGTCTCAGCGGCAAATCCGACGATGATCTGGCTGGGGCGGCGGCGCCGAACAACTTCGGCCAGAATGTCTTCAGTAGGAGAGAGCTCGAGGGTGAGCGGACCGCTGCGTTTCAGCTTCCGCTCGCTCACGGCTACGGGCCGGTAATCGGCTACGGCCGCCGCCTTGATTACCAGGGTCGCTTCATTGAGCCGCGACAGCACCGCTTCTTTCATCTCATCGGATGTGGTGACTGAAACGAGTTCGCAACGCGCGGGCGTGCGTAACGCAGTTGGACCGCTCACCAGCACAACCTTTGCCCCGCGGTTCTGCGCGGCCTCGGCCAGCGCGTATCCCATCTTGCCGCTGGAGCGATTGCCCACAAACCGCACCGGATCGATCGCCTCGCGCGTACCGCCCGCGGTTACCAGCAACACCTCGCCGGCCAGATCGCGCCGCCGGTTCAATGTCTTCATCACCATCTCGGCAATGGCCTCAGGCTCGGCCATGCGGCCGGCCCCCACCATGCCGCAGGCCAGATCGCCTGTGCCCGGCTCAACCACGCGAACGCCGCGCTGCCGCAGAGTTTCAAGATTTGCCTGCGTGGCCGCATGATTCCACATGTTCACGTTCATCGCGGGAGCCACCAGCACAGGCGCCTCTGTGGCCAGGTAGATGGTGGTGAGAAAATCGTCGGCAATGCCATGGGCAAACTTTGCCAGGATGTTGGCCGTTGCCGGAGCCACAACCAGAGCCTCGGTCCACTGCGCCTCGGCAATGTGATCGATTCCGTTCTGCTCGGGGACTGCTTCTTCCGGGCCTGCCTCATCCCACAGGCTGGTGATCACCCGGCGGCCGGTAAGCGCGGCAAAAGTCAGCGGTTGAACAAATCTCTGCGCCGATGCAGTCATGACCACGTGAACCTCGGCGCCCGCGCGTTGGAGCGCGCGCACCAGTTCGGCAGCCTTGTAGGCGGCGATTCCACCCGTGACGCCCACCGTGACTCTCATGAATTGATTTTAGAACAGGAGGCGATAAGGCAGGGGTCAGGTATCAGGGGTATGATGACCGCGCACTCTCGATCAATCAGAAAAACAGATGAAGCATTCTGCAGCGAGACTGAACGCTCGAATGGAGCGCTCCTGCTGCCGCCGGCAACTGAGCTCTGATCCCTGCCTCTTGATCCCAGTTCTTTCAGCTGAGCAGAATCGGAATGGCCGGACCTTCGACCAGAGGCTTGGTAACGGCAACTTCAGCCTTCACGTATGAAATCTTGCCGGCTGCGATCTCCTCCTGCGCAATGCGGCAGGCCTTGGTTGACTGGCTCAGGACTAATGCGTGCGAGCCGCTCTGCAACTGGCGAGCGCGCCGCGCTGCCACCAGTACCTTGCGGTAATTGGAATCAAAGCTGGTCTCAATCGTCATCGGGTTCGTCTCCAAAGGGAAGTTGCTGCTGGCCGGATTCGCCGTCGATCCCAAAGGCTTCCAGCACAGGTTTGAGCCGCTCCTGCGAGTTCACTTGCAAGCAAGCAGCGGCGACCTCCAACACCCGCCGTTGCCGGTAGGCTATCGCCTCGCCGTTCCGATAATAGCGCTCCGCAAGGACAATTGCCTCCAGCTGCGCCACGGCCCGGTCAAGGAAGTCGTTGATCAGAATATAACCGTATTGCTTGTAATTCTCAATCTCCTTGGTCGCCTCGCCCAGCCGTCGGTACAACTCTGCATCATCCACCATGCCTTCGGCGCGCATCCGGTTGCGTAGCCGCGTGCGCAGCTCCTTAGGGCTCGGCGGCAGCACAAAGATGCTAACCGCCTCGGGCATTTTGGCCCTAACCTGCGACCCGCCTTGCACATCGATATCGAGCACCAGATCATGACCATCGCGTCTGGCCTGATCGAGCGATGAACGTGCAGTTCCGTAGAGATGATTGCCAAAAACCTCAGCGTGCTCAAGAAACAGCCCGGCGTCGATCATGCGTTTGAACTCTTCGCGGGTGGTGAAGTTGTATTCGCGTCCGTTTTCCTCAGACCCGCGCGGCGCACGCGTCGTCCACGAAACCGAAAAGTCCACGCCGCTCACCTGCTTGCGCAGTTCGCTTACCAGCGTGCTCTTGCCCGACCCCGAAGGCGCCGAAATGATAAACAGAATGCCTGCCAAAACTAACCTGAACCTTTCTTCATTAACAGTGGTCGAGCGAAGAAGTTAAACAGTGAAGGAGTGAAAGGGTGAACGAGTGAAAAAGCCGCGGTAATCAGGCAACAACGCCGGCCATTCTTCACTTCTTCGCTGCTTTACTATTTCACTCAGTCACACTTTCACCCTTTCTCTCTTTCACTCCTTCACTTTTTCACTCGATATTCTGTATCTGCTCTCGCGCCTTCTCAATTTCGGACTTCATCGCGAGGCCCAGTTCAGTTACCCGCGTCCCCTTACCGCTTACACCGCTGGTCTTTGACAAAAGCGTATTGGCTTCGCGATTCATCTCCTGCAGCAAAAAGTCCAACTTTTTGCCGGTCTCGCCGCCACCGTTGAGCAACTCGCGGAAATGCCCGATGTGGGTCGTCATCCGCTCCAGCTCTTCTGAAACATCGCTGCGCTCCACCAGCACGGCAACCTCTTCCAGCACCCGCTGCTGGTTAAACTCGGGACCGACAGCATTCGCCAGTCTCTGGGCAAGCCGTTCCTTGTAACGATCTTCAATCTCACTGCGCAGTTCCGTTACTCCTGCAGTCGCCTCGGCCAGCCGGTCCAGCGTTCCATTGAGGAGTGCGGCCAGCGCCTCACCTTCGCGGGCCCGCATGGCTTTCAACTGCTCTAACAGCGGACCGATCTGCTCCAGCGCACTGCCGGCCAGCGCGGTCAGATCTTCATCGCCTCGGCTGTCGGCCTGCAGCGCGCCCGGCAGCCGGAGTGCCGCGTTCAGATCGGGCTCGCCTTTAAGTCCATGCTCGTCGCGCGCCGATTGAAACGCCGCAAGGTAGCCATCGACAAGCTCGCGATTGTAACCGGCCTTCTGCTGCGTGCTGCGATCGATGGAGAGCGTCAGCTCCACGTGCCCGCGTACCAGCGCCTCTTTCAAAACCTTGCGCAACTCCATCTCCAGCGCGTCAAGGCCGTTGGGTAACCTGAACTGCAGATCGAGAAACCGGTGATTGACGCTCTTCAGGCTCAATGTGTAACCGAGCTGGTCATTAGCCCGCGCCTGCACTCGCGCAAAACCGGTCATGGAATATATAGGCATTCTTACTCTTCCTCGGCAACGACAACTACTGTCTGCGCAGCCATCATCGAACCGTTGCCATTCGCCTCTGGCACATCGATAAATTGCAACTGGTACAGCTTTTGATAGGTTGGCGATGTTGTCAGTAACGCCTCATGGCAGGCGATCGCCGTGACGCGTCCATCTTCAAGCATGGCAATGCGATTGGCGCGCCGGATGGTCGAAAGCCGGTGCGCGATCACCACTACCGTGCGGCCCTGCATCAGGTTGGACAGCGCCGCCTGCACCAGTGACTCACTCTCCGCGTCGAGCGCCGAGGTTGCCTCGTCCAAAATCAGAATGGGCGCATTCTTCAGGATCGCCCGCGCTATCGCAATGCGCTGACGCTCGCCGCCCGAAAGTCTGAATCCCTTTTCGCCAATCACCGTGTCATAGCCCCGCGGCATCCGCAAGATGAAGTCATGGGCAAGCGCATTACGTGCAGCCTCTTCAACCAGCGACAGCTTCACGTCGGGTTGGCCGTAAGCAATGTTGTTGCGCACCGTGTCGTTGAAGAGAATCGTCTCCTGCGTCACCTGCGCCACCTGCCGCCGCAGCGAGCCCAGCGTCAGATCGCGAATATCACGCCCATCCAGAAGGATTTTGCCCGTCGTGACATCAAAAAAGCGCGGGATCAGGTTCACCAATGTCGACTTCCCGGCTCCGCTTGGTCCCACCACCGCCAGCACCTCGCCGGCATTTACCTCGAGATCGACGTTATGCAAAATCTGGTGCTCGCCCTTGTCAGTCGAGTAGGAAAAGCCGACATTTTCAAACCGGATCGAGCGTTCAAACCTCTTCAGCGCCAACGCGTGTGGCTGCTCCTTTACATCGTCCTCGGCGTCGAAGAAGGAAAAAATTGAAGATGAAGCGCCCATCGCCTGCTGAAAGCTGTTATAGAAGAAGGCGAACTTTCGCACCGGATCGTAGAGTTTGAAAAGCAGAATGATGAATGCGCCAAACAGACCCATCGTCATGCGGCCGTGCATAATCTCATTGCGCCCGATGAAAAGAAACATGGCAATCGCAACCGCGCCGATCGAGTCCATCAACGGTGAGCTGATTGACTGAATGCGAACGTTGCGCAGATTCGCCCGAAACAGGCGTTTGGCGGCCGACTTGAAACGCAGGATCTCCCACAGCTCGGTGTTGAAGGCCTTCACGATCCGATTGCCGGTCACCGTTTCGTGAAGGATGTTCTGGATTTCAGCCAATTTGTCCTGCCCGGTGCGGGTACGCGTCCTCACCTCCCTGCCAATCTTCCGCGAAGACGTGACCACCACCGGGATGAACAGCAGAAGCGCCCAGCTCAATCGTCCGCCCATGTTTATGACCAGAACAAGCCCAACCACAAATGTGAAGAATTGCTGCAGGAATTCGCCGATAACCGAACTGACCGCGAACTGCACACGGTCCACATCGTTGATGAGCGTTGAAAGAATTGTCCCGGTTGCGTGCTCGTGAAAAAAGCTCGACGAGCGTCTCAGAGTAGCTTCGTAGAGATGGTTTCGCAGGTCGGTAATAAGCCCGAAGCCGGCGTAATTCACCAGGTAAGTGCCGAGATAGTCGCAAAGACCTTTCAGAAGGGTCGCGGTCACCAGCGCGAAGGCCACCACGACCCACGCATTGTGCATGTGAAGAAAATGCGGAACCAGCAACCTCAAGTCAAAGTGCCATCGGCTGTTCGCCAGCCCGAGAAGGATCGGCCCCTCCGGTGCGTCGGGTTTCAGCACTTTGTCGAAGATGGGTTGCAGCAGCAGAACGCGAAACGTATCAAGTACGCCCACTGCAGCAAGCAGAATCACGCCCGGAATCCACTCCAGCGTGTAGGGCAGCCCGTAGCGCAATAGGCGCAGGAGGTTCTTCATGCCGGCATTGCCGCCTGGCGCGCATGGGACCCGCGATCGTCGCGCCGTATAGGCACACCCGCCCGAACCCAAACTGGCCGGGGGTTATAGTGCCGCAACTTTTCTCCAGGGTCCATCCAGATATTGTATCCGGGCCCGCCCGCCGCGGGCCGCTTTGGCCGGGCCCCCGCCCGAAACCATCGTGGCCGCAAAGGCAATGCTTCTCCGCCGCATGCGTGAGCGGGCATTGTTATCATTACGTGGTACACACAGGCTGCAGGAAACCGGGTAACTTCCTTATGGAGAACGGCGTAAAAGTCCTTATTGCCGAAGACGAACCCCACGCTCTGATGGGCCTTGCCGAGCTCATCTCCGCCTGGGGATACCGCACTGAGACTGCGCGCGACGGCATTGAGGCGTGGGATAAGGCCCTGGCCTGGGAGCCCGCCATCATCGTCACCGATCTTAAGATGCCGCGGCTCGACGGCATCGGCCTGTTGACCAGGCTCGCAGAGGATGCTTCGGGGCTGAATTCCAACGTGGCTGTGGTTTTGCTCACGGCCATGGGCTCCATTCAGCTGGCCGTTGACGCCATGAAGCTGGGCGCATACGATTTTCTGCAAAAACCCGTCGACTCAACGCGCCTGCGCAACATACTCGCCAATGCCACCCGCCAGCGCGACACCGCCATCGAGCTTGAAGTGGCGCGTCGCCGGCTGCGAGAGAGCGGCGTGCTGGGCGCCATGGTGGGCAGCTCGAAGGCCATGCGCGAGATCTTCGGCCTCATCGAGCAGATTGCACCCTCTAACGTTTCCGTGCTCATTACCGGAGAAAGCGGTACAGGCAAGGAACTGGTGGCCCGCACGCTGCATGCGCTCAGCCCGCGTAAGGCCAGGCCGTTTGTCGCGGTCAACTGCGCTGCCATTCCTGAAACGCTTATCGAAAGCGAGCTTTTCGGCCACGAAAAGGGCGCTTTCACCGGCGCCGCCGAACGCCGCGCCGGCTGCTTCGAGCTCGCTACAGGGGGAACGCTGCTGCTCGATGAAGTGGGTGAAATGCCCAACACCACCCAGGCCAAGCTGCTGCGGGTCCTGGAGGAGCGCAAGCTACGCCGCCTGGGTGCCCGTACGGAGCAGGAGGTGGACGTGCGGGTACTTGCCGCCACCAATCGAGACCCCGGTAGCGCGGTGGAGCAGGGCCACCTGCGCGCCGATCTCTTTTACCGTCTTAACGTCTTTAACATCCACATGCCGGCCATGCGCGACCACATGGAAGATCTGCCGGCGATGACTGAGGCGATGGTGCTCGAAATGAACCAGAAGCACGGCCGCAGGGTTTCAGGGTTGGCATCTTCAATGCTCGACCGGATGATGAGCTACGACTGGCCCGGCAACGCCCGCGAGCTGCGTAACACCATTGAGCGCGCAGTGATTCTCTGCCCCGACGGCGCGCCCCTCGATGCAGGCCATTTGCCGCCCGGCTTCGGCAAATCCCGGCCTCCGCTCGCGCCTTCCTCCGATGCGGCACTTGTGCCAGTCCACGTGGGCACGACTGTGGATGAGGCCGAGCGCATGCTCATCCTGCGCACTCTCGAGGCGACCGGGCAAAACAAGACCCGCGCCGCTGAAATCCTGGGCGTGAGCTTGAAAACGCTGCACAATAAACTAAAGGAGTACAACCGGGCCGGAGAAGAACCGTTGAGCTGAATCCTTGGTTGCATCAAAAGTTCACCGTGACTCATGCGCCTTAAAACCAAACTCGTGCTGGCCATTACCGGCCTGGTGTTCCTCATCGCCGGGCTCATCTCGTTCGTCTACGTCGGCCAGCTGGTGCGCGAGGCGGTGCACCAGTCCTACGACACCGATCGGACTGAGGCCGAGCAGATCCGGATGGTATTGCAGACCGCTCTTGAAAACGGCCTGACAGGCCAGAAGGTTGACCCCAACAATTTTCTCCAGCTTCGATTTCTTGAGGCCCAGGCGGTCCGCAGCGATATTCCGCTGGGAGCTGCGATTGAATCGGCAGTCCGCTACTATCCCACCGTCTACGACGTCAACATCGGCGATGCCCAGTCCTCCACCCTGCTGAGCACCAATGCCGACACTGAGGATCAGCCTTTGCCGGTGCGGCCCAGCTACGATGAGCTGCTTAACGATGATCCCACCCAGCTGCTGATTGAAGTCTTCGGCACTCCCAAGGTCTTCGACATCATGGTGCCACTCGAGCGCAATGGCCAGCTCTTTGCCTCGGTCCACGTCGGCGTACGCACCACGCTGCTGGGTGCGGTGTACAAGCCATGGCTCACACAAGCCATGGGGCTCATGGGCTTCGCCCTCAGTTTTTCTCTGCTGGTCGCATTCCTGCTCTCCAACTTCGCTCTCCGCCCTTTGGAGCAAATAAGCCAGCAGCTCGACTACTGGACCCCACCCGGCGACGCCGCGGAGGAAGATGAATCGTCAGAAACTCAACAGGACATGGCCTCCCGCGTCTCCAGCAAGATTGAGAAGATCGGCCAGCGCATGCGCAATGTGGAAGAGGTGTTTTCGGCGCTCAAGGAAAATCTCGATCAGATCCTCGGCAACCTGCAGGATGGACTCATTCTTTTCACCGGCGATGGCCGTGCTGTACTGGTTTCAGAAGCGGCCTGCCGGTTCCTGCACAAAGATCGGGACACCGTCCTCGGGCTTCACGCTCGCGACATCTTCGACCGCAACACCGTTCTCGGCCGCTCCCTCTGGGAATCTGTCGATGCCGGCGTCTCCATGGTCCAGGAAGAGATTCGCACCGAGACCGGCCGCCGCATCCGAGCCTCGGTCGACTTCATCCACGACGACGAAAACGGCCAGGGACTGGGCGCGCTGGTCACGCTTCACGATATCGAATCCGCTGAACAGATCGAATCGGAGCTCGAGGTCTCGCGCCGCATGGCAGCCATCGGCCGGCTCACTTCGGGCGTGGGCCATGAAGTGAAAAACCCCATTAACGCCATCGTTGTTCATCTCGAACTGCTGAAGGCCAAACTGGGCGATACCAGCCCACCCGCAACACGTCATCTCGAGGTCATCGACGCCGAAATCCGCCGCCTTG
Organism: Acidobacteriaceae bacterium; assembly: GCA_030044455.1. Lineage (GTDB taxonomy): Bacteria > Acidobacteriota > Terriglobia > Terriglobales > Acidobacteriaceae > Telmatobacter. Next base: position 8,750 of record JASHVU010000618.1, read on the forward strand.
ATCGCGTCGTACAGACTCTGGTCGACTTCTCCCGGCCCGTCGAACTCCAGCTTTGCGAACAGGACCTTCGCGACATCATCACCGAAGTTGTGGCCCTCTCCAGCGCCGAGCTCTCCACCCGCGATGTCGCCGTCGTGAACTCCATGCCCGAGGAGCCCCTGATTGCCAACGTTGACAGCGATCTGCTCAAACAGGCTTTGCTCAACGTGATCCAGAACGGCGCCCAGGCCATGCCCGGCGGCGGCAGGCTCGAAGTCACTCTCCAGGGCGACCGCAAATCCCCGTTGAATGGCGATCGCTTTGCTTTAAAGGCATCAAAAGAAGCCATTATCAGCATTCGCGATCAGGGCCCGGGCATCCCGGATGAGATTCGCGAAAAGATCTTTGATTTGTATTTCACCACCAAGGCCGGTGGCAGCGGCATTGGTCTGGCGATGACCTATCGCATTCTGCAGTTGCACCACGGCAGCGTCGAAGTACAATCAATTTTGGGGCAAGGTTCGGAATTCAGTCTGCGTATTCCGCTTGCCGCCGTTGACTGGGGACGCCGCCACGCCAGAGCGGTCAGCAGTGTAAGCGATGAGGTTTCGGGGGAATGAAATTCCCTGTTAAGTGCGTTGTCTTGATGGTGGCTTTGCTGATGACTGCTTGCAGCCACAAGCAGCAAAAGGCACAGTTGCCGCCACTTGCGCCTCCCGACGTCACAATTCCACCTCCATCCAACGCGCCCCCACCGCCCAACGAGACCATCCCCACCCAACCCACCCAGCAGGCTGCTACACCGCCTGAGCCGGCACAGAAACCGGTGGTGAAGAAGAAAAAGCCAAAGCCAGCCGATGAAACTGATCAGGCTTCGAACTCTACCCCGGAAGTGAGCGCCATCGGCCAGCTCTCATCGGGCGATCCGGCTGATGTCCTTCGTCAGACCCAGGATTCCATCGCTTCAATCGAGCAGAGTCTCAAAAACATCAACCGCAATCTCGACGATACTGAGAAGAAAACCGCCGACCACATCCGCGAATACATCAAGGAAGCCAAAGAAGC
>JASHVU010000619.1 GCA_030044455.1 Acidobacteriaceae bacterium
GAGAAGACCGGGCGCATCCGGCTGGCCGCGGCCCAATGGGCGCTTTCTCTGGATGGATTTGCCAAGTCGTTGCCGGCCGACTATGAGGCAAGCGACGTAACCAGAGTGCAAAAGAAACTGGAAAGTGCGCGAGTCCGCCTGGCCAAAGAAGATCACGCGATGGAGCCGCAGGGGAAGCCGGAGTAGCTCGACGGCGCTTGCGTGTCGAAGTTACGGCGGTCAAGCCAGTCAGGATTGCCCGCCGTTTGCTTCTGCGGTGGAGCGCCGATTTACACCCCGTCTCGCCGTCAGTAGTCCTACTTGGCGTGCGCAGCGGCCGCGGACAGGAACAGATCAACGTTGCTCTTATCCACCAACGATGTCCCGGTGTCAATAAATGCCGGATAAGGCGCGAACGCGTCTGAACTGTAATCCTTTTGGAGTTGCGCGGGCGGATTGTGAAATACCTCGTCCAGCGCCTTGAGGCCGACGTAGCCCATCGTGAACGGCTTCTGCACGACAGTTGCGTCAATCACGCCATCCTTGATTCCCTGCAACGTATCGGGATTCACATCCCATGCAACTACTGTACGGCTGGTATCGTGGCTGCGCTTGACTGCTTCGGCCACCAACTCCCCCGAAGCCGATTCAAGGCAGACGAATGCATCGACTTTTTTGGCGCCAGTCTGGGCAATTAACTGCTGCGTTCTGTCGAAGGCAACGGTGGTATCGCCCTTGATGTCGACCACGTCAACGATGTTGATTCCCGGGTGAGACGCAAACGCGTCCTTGAAGCCCTTCAGCCGCTCTTCGGTGTTGGGCTGGCCGGTGATTGTAAAAAAGACCACATTGCCCTTCCCGTCCAGTTTCTCAACAACCCGGCGGCCTCCCAACCGGCCCGCATCAAGGTTGTTGGTGCCGATAAAGTAGAGCCTGTGACTAGCGGCGGCGTCAGAATCGACGGTGATAACGGGAATACCTGCATCCACCGCCGCGTTGATCTCCGGCGTTAGTACGGCAGCATCGGAGACCGAGATGAGAATTCCCGCCGGCTTGGCGGCAACTGCCGCTTGCAGTTCGGCAAGTTCGTCCTGGGGGTCATATTTATCGGGTCCCACAGCCCTGGCAGTCACGCCATATTCCGCCCCTGCTTTCTTGAATCCGGTAACCGCTGTCTGCCAGTAGTTGGTCGACATGTTTGCGGCGACCAGGTAATACACTTCCTTGGGCGAGTGTCTGGCTCCGCAACCTGGAATCAATACGAACGACAGGGCCGCCACAGTTAACGCCGTTCCCTTTATGAGCTTCATCGTTACCTCCCATTCAGGTGAGATTCATTTCGCTGCAGCCTGCGCCGGCCGTTCCCGATGAGCGCGGGCCCACCAGAAAATTCGGCTGGATAGTACTCCGCCGCGAATGGAATTGTCCAACAGGCTGCGCATAGAGGCATTGATAGTGGTCGCGGCACATGGAACCCGGTGACCACCAGCTCCCGATGTCCGGGTCGCGCTGTGCTGTCCCCTTTTGCGGTATAACCAAACGAGAACTGCGAACCATGCGTTCGCATAGCGAAAAAGAGAGACGATGACGCCAGCAACCGAATGCCGCGTACCGCTACCGGGGGGCATTGCCGTATGCGGAGATGAAGGCGCGGAGTTGACGCAACGGATCTTTACGCAGCCGCCTCACGCCTATCGCACGCCTTTCGCGCGCGATGCGGCGCGGATTCTGCATTCGCGGGCCTTTCGGCGGCTGGCCGGCAAGACGCAGGTGTTCACGCGGCTGGCCGGCGACCCCGTGAATACCCATCTGAGCGACCACTTTCGCAGCCGGCTGACACACACACTGGAAGTGGCGCAGATTTCGCGTACATTGGCCGGCGTGCTGGGACTGAATGTGGAGCTGGCCGAGGCGCTGGCGCTGGCGCACGACATCGGGCATCCGCCCTACGGGCACGCGGGCGAGAAGGCGCTCGACACCGCGCTCAAGGCGTATTCGCTCGGCTTCGATCATAATCTGCACGCGCTGCGCATTGTCACCTGGTTTGAAGAACGCTACCCGGCGTTTCGCGGACTCAATTTGACGCTGGCGGTGCGCGAGGGCATCATCAAGCACTCGCGCGATTATTCGCGGGCGGAACATCCCGAGCTGCAAGAGTATTTTCTTGACCGGTTTCCACCGCTTGAGGCGCAGCTCATCGATCTGGCCGATGAAATTGCGTACCTGACGGCCGATCTCGACGACGGGCTCGACTCGGGGATTCTTGCCATCGACCAGGTGCGCGAAGCGGTGCCGCTTTTCCGCGAGTTTCACGATAGGGCTATTGAGCGTTATCCCAACGCCGCGCCGCGTTTGGCGGTTTACGAAGCGCTGCGCCGGCTGCTCAATTCGTTCGTGACCGATCTGTTGACCGAGGTGCAGGCGCGAGTGAAGCGACTGGGGGCGGTCACTCTCGCCGAGATTCGCCATGCACCGGCGCGCCTGGCGGGCTTGAGCGCGGAGATGGAACAGTCGCGAGCTTCGGCAAAGAATTTTCTTTACGAAAACTTTTACAACTCGCCGAGCCAGGCCGAAGCACATGCACGCGCAGCGAAAGTGGTGGCGGGATTATTTGCAACGTTGATGGCTGAACCGAAATTGATGCCTGCCGATCACCAGGCGCAAATTGCAAGCGAGGGCCTGGCCCGCACCGTAACCGACTACATTGCCGGCATGACCGACAGCTACATTGAGCAAATGTGGGAGCGGTGCGGGGGCTGAAACTCAAGGGCTGGTGATCTGTCTTCGCGACGGGCCGTTTCGCGGTCCCTAAAGCATTTCTCCTTCAGATTTACGCCGAAGCCACAGCTCTCAAGTGGCGATTTTCTTAAGAAATCGCCACCTTTTTCGAAAACCTGCAAGGGTTATGCCTGAAGGGGAAATGCCTTAATCAATCTTCATATGGCAGATCGTCGGGTTGAACGCCGATGTGATCAGGTTCAGGATCGACGGGAAAGCGGACGACTTCAATCTCGCTCAAACCCTGGATCAGGGCTTTGCAAACGCGATGCATTCCGTCCATGACGCGGCCGTCGCTGAAAAGAATAATGGGATGCGCAAGGTCGGAATTGAGAATCAGGCGTGCCTGTTCGGCGACATCCCGGCAAGTCATCGGACGCGAGCCGTCATTGTTCCAATATCCCTCGTCGAGTTCGCGAATCGCCGACAAGGGCACGCGCTCACGCGGGAGCGACGACGACAATTCCACCATGCGCTTGATCTCCCACGCACGCAGTCCTTGTGGAGCCATTCGGAAATGATACTGGGAACGCATTCAGCGTATGTCCTACTGCACCAGCCCTTGTGGCCGCAACCGGCGCAGATCGAGGGCGCAGGTCACGGCGTTTTGCACATTGAGGCGCAGATTGTCGGTTGCCGCCCAAAGCCAAAGCCGCGAAACTGCGGTTCCGCGGGCTTGAATCTCGGGCCGCAGCCGCACCAGAACATCGTTCTGGCCAGTTGCGGCAAGATTCGAAGGCGAATCAGTGTCCTCGAGCACCAGGTCTACCCGCTCGCCGCTAAGAGCTTCTTCAAGCGCGGAAACTTCGACGGGCCGCTCCAGCTCAACAAAAATCGAGAAGGTGTGGCCATGGAATACCGGTGCGTGAACCAGCTGGATGGCCAGGGATGGCCACCGCCCCTGTGACAGCGCCTGGTAGTGCCGGCGGATGCGTGCTTCGGCGGCGGCCAGGTTCACCTTGGCGCTCTCGCCCATGCCGCCGAGCAGGTTATAGGCGGCCTGCGCATCGTAAGCGTCGCGGGGCAGGGTCTGGAAACTGAGAAGGTTGATGGTCTGCTGGTGAAGCTCATCCATGGCAGCGCGGCCAAACTCGCTGGCCGGCTCAAGAATGGTGGCTGCGGCCGTGCGCAACGGCGCGGCCTGCTGCAGGCGTTCCATCAGGAGTCCAAGAGCAAGAGCGGCCGGATGGGCAGGAACGACAGCGGGGGTGAACAGGTCGGCCGATGACGCGTCGGCTCCAAGCCAGGGAGCGCGAACGAGCACGCCGGTCTCCTGGTCGAGTACGCCGGAAAGATCAAGAACCGTAGAACCTGCTCGCAGCGCCTGACGCCAATGCCGGCGGGTCAGGTCCTCAGAGCCGCAGAAAAACGTGAAGTCGGCGTGCTCGAAGGCTTCGGAAGTAAGGGCCTGAATAAAGGTGACCTCATCGCCAACCTGATCGATTTGCCCCTGTGCATCTTCCTCGTCGAGCAGAGCGATGTTAGCAGCGGCCAAAGGCGAGTCATTGAGTGCGTCCTTCAGTTCGCGTCCAAGAAGCGATGAGGCTCCGACGATGGCAATCTTATACACGGGCATCCTTTGGAAAACGGCAAGTCAGCGAGTTGGCAAGTCAGCAAGTCAGCAAGTTTGCGGGTAAGCTCGCCTGCAAAAAAGCGGATGGCGGATGATAGCACTGAAGCACTCAGATCAATCGGTAAATCTCGGCCCCAGCGGTTCCGGCTTCGCTTCCGGCGCAGGGGGTTGCGCTGCCGCGGGACTGGGTCGTCGACGGCGGCGGGACCATCCGTATGCCGCGCGTGCCCAGATGCCCGAGAACATATATGCCAGCGCACCAAGAAAGAAGACTACCTGTGAAAAACGCAGCGTAAAGTAGACGATTACGGCCAGCCACAGAAGAAGCTGGAAGGGATGACGCCGGGTGAGGTTGATCTCTTTGCCTGACCAGAATCGCCAGGTGCTGACCATGAGAAAGCCGGCGAGCCCCACCAGGATCAGCCAGGGGATGGCGACCCACCACTCTTCAACCGGATACGCATTGAAGAAGTGGACGGTGGCCGCGAGCAAGCCAGCCGCGGCAGGAATGGGCATGCCGACAAAGTACTTGCGGTCAGGTCGGCCGGGGTTGCGCGGCTGTGCGTCGTGGCTGATGTTGAACCGCGCCAGGCGCGACGCGCCGCACAGGAGGAAAAGAAAACTGACGAATACCCCGGCCTGCAGGAGATGCTGGTGAAGGATCGAGTTGAGCGAATCGGGTAGAAAATGGAAACCCCATATAAAGGCCAGCAGACTGGGGGCCACCCCGAAGGTGATCACGTCGGCCATGGAATCGAGTTCGCGGCCGAAATCGGTGACGGTATTGGTCATGCGCGCAATGCGGCCGTCGAGTGAGTCGAAGGGGATGGCAAACAGGATGGCGATGGCGGCCCAGTCAAGGTGCACCTGGGCATTGTTATTGGTGATGGCGTCGATGGTCTGAGTGATGGAAAAGTAGCCGGCGCCGATGTTGCCGGCCGTGAACAGCGAAGGCAACAGATACATGCCGCGGCGCAGCCTTGCCCGGTTTCTGTCGCGCGTCTCTTGCGCCTCGTGGTGGTTCACGCGCCCTCACTCTCCGCAGTATCCGGATAGACTCTGGCCCAAGCAGCCCGGTCAGATTTTCGCGTGGATGCGGCCATTGCGGTCTCGAGCATCTCAGCCAGCACGGTGGCGCCGCCCTTCACGTTATCGCCCACTTTGACCCGCAAAAACGCATCGGAAGGGACGATGACATCGACCCTGGAACCGAATTTGATGAGGCCGACTCGCTGCCCGCGTTCCACTTTATCGCCCACTTTGAAGTTGAAAACGATGCGCCGCGCCAGCAGGCCTGCGATCTGCTTGAAGATAACCTCAATCCCCTCGTCCTTGCCCTGCCCCTTGACCGAAACCAGGTTCTGCTCGTTACAGTCGGCCGAATCTGGGTTCATGGCATTTAGATACTTGCCCTTCCGGTAAGAAACCTGGTTGAGAACACCGCCGATCGGGGCGCGGTTTACATGCACGTTGAATACGCTCAAAAAGATGCTGATCCGCTGGCGCTCCCCTTCAGGGGTTTCAATCAGCACGGTTTCAGTTACCTTGCCGTCGCCCGGGGAGACAATCAATCCAATGCCGGAGGGAATGGTTCGCTCGGGGTCGCGAAAGAACTGAAGGAAGAATATGGCGAGGAGAATGGGAGGGAGGCACCAGGCCCAGTTGCCGGTAAGCCACACCACGATTGCCGCGACCGCTAAAAGGCTCAATCCGTATATGTAACCATCACGAACCATCGTCCCAACGATTATACGGTGATCCGGGAATTGACTGGAGGCAGGGTCAGAGCGACGGGATCAAGTGACAGAGGCCGACACCGGCGTTGTCAGCAGACAGAATCGCTGACACGCAGCCTATGGGTCGCACGCACTGCCCGATTGCCGAGCCGGGAGGCTCGCGCAACAGAATCTTATGCTATGGCCAGGGACCGGCGCTCAAGCGCAAAGATCAAGTCCTTGGCATGCAGCTTGAGCTTCTTCAAACGTACTTCTTCAAGCTGCTCATCCGCACTGAGATAGGGCTTTTGAATCAATTCATCCAACCGCTGAGCGTAGCGACGATGTTCGGCGTGCAGACGATTAATCTCTTCGCTCAGCGTCTCGTCCTTTATCTCGTCCATCAAGCACCTCCGTATGCCGGTCCCGGTTTTGCTGCCCACCGGTGTTCCCGTTATTTGCAGAACATTCACATATAGCTCCGTCGCGTGTATTTCCGCAAGTGGGAAACGAACAGAAAGTAATGCCGGCCTGTGCAAAATTGGGAGAGCACGCCAGTAAGCGTGATAGGAATCACTTGCTTGCGATAAAAATAATCGGCGTCCGATAAGTTTAGCGAGGTAAAAGGGGGCCGGGAGGCAATCAGACGAGGCGTAGCGCCATCAGAGCCGCATCTTCAACCGGGTTGGAATAGTAGCGGGGACGGCGGCCGGTCTCGTTGAATCCAAAAGAGTTGTAAAGGCCGATGGCAGCCGAGTTTGAGGCGCGGACTTCGAGGTGCAAGGTCGTAATGCCAGCGAGGCGAAGATTGAGGACCAATTCCGCGAGAAGCCGGCGGCCAATGCCCTGGCGCTGAACCCCTGGAGCGACGGCTATATTTTCAAGCTCAGCCTCGGGAGGAATGAGGCTGGCCACTGTGAATCCCAGTGCGTCCGGTGCGCTTGCGCCAGCGGCAACCAGCGCGATGCGGCGCGAAAGAAACTCACCAGAGAGCATCTCGACGAAGGTTTGGCGGGGCCAGCGCGGAGCTTCGTTTGTGTTTTCAGCGATTTTGAGAACGCCCTCGAGGTCAGACTCCACGAGGCGCCGGATTTCGATTGCGGGTTGCCCGATCATGTCTTGTGGGACCTGGGCTGGGCCGGCACTGTCATGATGGCTGGGCCGAAGATCTCGGCATCGGAGCGGCGAAGATAGTGGCCGTCGAGCAGAGCCAGATCCTGAGCGACCCCGGCCACCAGGAGCGCCTCGCCAATGCGCATCGCGTCAGAGGCGCGTGGCGCGGCAACGAGGACCCGCTGGGTCTCGGGCCAGGCTGCGGCCAGCATCGCGGCAGCCTCATCGCAGACCGCGATACGACCCGGAGCAGGATAAATCAATGTAAGTTCTCGAGGTCCTGCGAGCATTTCTTCCGCAGCGCGGCCGGCGCGCTCGATGCGTAGAAAAACCTCGCCGCGATGGGCGTCAAGAGCCGCTGAGGTCACTGTGGCCTTGCGCGAAAGCACTTTGAGCCGCGACACGGCGACGACCGGAATCCGATCGGCTTCCGCCAAGCCTTTCACAGCGCTCAGTCCAACCCGCACTCCGGTAAAGCTGCCGGGTCCGTTCACCGCGATCACCCCGCCAAGATCGCCAACCGTCGCGCCGGCAGCTCGAAGTAAACCGTCGATCGCGGCGACCAGCGTGGCTGAATAGCTGCGCCCTTCGAGTTCGGTCTCGCCCTGGATTTCGAGGTCGCGACCTGCCAGGCGGCCAAGCGCGACCGAGCCGGATGGGCCGCAGGTGTCCACGGCCAGCAGAAGTCGGCCGTGCATGGGGGCTTGGGATGGGTCGGCGACGGTCACTTATTCATGGTAACGGTGGGTGGTGGGTGATGGGCGGTTAACGGTGGAGGGTCAGCCCTCCCCCCTTCTTTTGGGAGGTCAAGCATTGTGTATTCATGCCTTTGCAGGGGCAATTTCGCCAGTGCAATATGAAAACAAAGGGTTTGGTTGCAAATGTTTCTGAAATAAGATCTTTACGAAGGGTCTGCTGCGCCGATGCCGGCAAGGTGCAGGCGACCCTGGCCCTGCATTTGTTCTTGATCTGAGACGATTATGCGCCCGGAGTGGGAAATTAACTGCAAGGGTCGGGAGAAAAAAAGCGGCCTGGGTCTGAATTGAGGTTCACACAACGGGTAATCTCGGCGTTGCCGGCCATACGATCTTGGCTAAACAGTGCGGCGTTTACGGCAAGTGATCCCGAGATCCCGACGTAACCGAAGGCCAGTGAGAGCATTGGCCTGTTCAATTGTTGAGCTGTCACCGGTCTCGATCGCACCGGCCGCTCTCCGTTTGCAGCACAGATTTGCAAAGCGCCGGAGTCACTATACCAACCCCCATCCGGCTCTGCGATCCGATTACACGTCGAGTTTGTTAGATGTGGCGACGCGGCTCAACCAATACCCCGAATCCTTAATGAATCGTTCCTGGGAGCGAAAGTCTGTGTAGATCAGACCGTAGCGCTCGGTGTAGCCCTCCGCCCACTGGAAATTGTCGAGCAGCGTCCATGCATGATAAGCACGCACGCGTGCGCCCTCTGCGATGGCTCGAGCCAACTCGGCAAGCACCTGCCTATACCACTGGATGCGCCGAAGGTCTGGAACGCGACCATTTTCCTTGATCAGCGGCTCGTCGAGATAGCCACCGCCGCTCTCTGTAATCTCGATGATGGGATGGTTGTAATCCTTTGAGATCCGTGTGACCAGGTCGTAGATGCCACGCGGCCACAGTTCCATGCCGGAGTCGGTCAATGGGCCCTCGGTCGGCATTGTGGCAGTGATCTGGGTATAGGGGTCGCGCGCACCTCCGGAGTCGGATTCAATCTCCGTTCCGCTGAAGTTTCCCCCAACAGAATGTGCGTGGCTTGCGTCGGAGACAATGCGGCGGGTGTAGAAATGAAAGCCGACCCAATCCAGCGGGGCGTAGAGGATCTTTTCGTCGCCCGGCTTGAATCCCATGATTTCAAGAGGTGGTTCGCCAACAAACGCGTGCGGATAGCGCCCCTTCATCGCAGCTTCGAGGAAGAACACGTTGTTCATGGCGTGATAGCGTTCGGCAGCGGCTCTGTCTGCTTCGGAACTGGTCTTTGGATAGGCCGGGGCCATCTCATAGGCACTGCCCACGGTTGCCTTGGACGAAGCGGCTTTGACTGAGCGGTGCGCTTCACCCTGCGCGAGAGCAAGCGTGTGTGCTGCCTTCAGAAAGTCAGGAAAACTGGTGCGGCAGGGCGGGAACTGGCCCGCCGCATAGCCCATGAATGCAATTGCCCACGGCATATTGAACGGAGCCCAAACCGTGATGCGATCGCCGAGGTGTTTGGCGAGAATGCCGGCGTAATCAGCGAAGCAGCCGGCGAGATCGCGGTTCGGCCAACCGCCCTTATCTTCCAGGGCTTGAGGCAGGTCCCAGTGGTACATCGTGCACCAGGGGCGAATTCCAGCCTCCAGCAACGCATCGACGAAACGGCTGTAGTGATCGACGCCCTTCATGTTGGGCGCGCCGATGCCGGTTGGTTGAATGCGGGGCCAGGAAATGGAAAAACGATAACTCTTCAGGTTGAGGCTTTTGGCCAGAGCAATATCTTGCGGGTAGCGATGATACTGATCGCAGGCAACATCCCCTGTCACGCCACCCCGCACCTTGCCCGGCGTGTGTGTGAACCTGTCCCAGATTGATTCGCCCTTGCCATCAGCGTTCCATGCACCTTCGACCTGATACGAGGCCGTTGCCGCGCCCCAGATGAATCCATCCGGGAATCGTGCCGCCTTAATCTCCGACTCCGGAATCGCTCCCGGCGCGGCCGACGATGGGATCAGTCCGGGAATCTCTTCCGAAGCCAGGGAGGGTGCAGCATGAGCCCCCTTTTGAATCCATGCAGACACGGCGGCTGCGACGGCAGAACGAGACATGAACTGGCGTCGATCCATATCGGCAATACTGGCGGTCCGACATTGCTGTTGTCCAATGAATTGCTGGACATATTTTGATAACTTTTGGTTATGAGCTTTGAGCTTGATGATCTGCGCACGTTTTTGGCCCTCTCAGAACAGCTTCACTTTCGCCGGACGGCGGAGACACTCCATGTTTCGCAACCAGCGCTGAGCAAACAGATTCGTCGTTTGGAGGACCGGCTGGGCGGGCAACTATTCATCCGCCGTTCGCGGGGACTGCACCTGACCTCGGCCGGCCAGGTATTGGTGCAGCATGCACGAAGAATCGTCGAGGACGCCGCATCGGCGGAAAGAATCACTCGTCTCGCGCTGCAAGGCGAGGCAGGAACGCTGCGCGTGGGCTTCGGCGTCGCGGTGCTCGCCCGCGGGCTGCCAAATCTGATGCTGCGCTTCAGAGAGCAATTTCCGAATGTCGATCTGTCCTTGCGCAACATGTCCACCGCGGATCAAGTGCAGGCGCTGAGGGACAAAAGAATCGATGTTGGGTTCGTACGCCTGCCAGTTCGTGGCGAAGGCATCGAGACCATCCCGATCGTGAAGGAGCGACTGATGATCGTCCTGAGCGAGCTCGCCAAACATCCAGTGAAGAAGGGTTTGGCCGCCTTTCATGCCTCGCCCTTCATCCTGCCCTGCCGCGAGGATTCTGCGAGCTTTTATGATCATGTCTTTCGCACATGCAGGGCCGCGGGATTTATGCCCAGAGTTGTCCAGGAAACGGATGTCTTCTTCACAGCCTTGAATCTGGTTCGAGCCGGTCTGGGCGTAAGCATTGCTCCGAGCGCGGTGCAGCTGATGCGCGTGCCGCAAATACGCTTTGCCGAGACCAGAATTCCAGAAGGGGAATGGACCATCGGCATTGCGTGGAACCGACTATGCCCGCAGTCAGTGCAGACGAAGAACTTCATTCGAATGGCTCGCAGGTCGATTTCCTCTGCCATCCAATGATCCGATTGCTTTGCTCAACATCTGGCCGCAGTCATTGACCTCCAAGTGCGCGTTATCGCCAACTCGCTTATCGAAGAACCGATTGGTCCCGAAATGTTGGTTGCGGAAAGAAAAGTAGTGAATGTTCTATCAGCAGGCTCGAAGCTGGGAATCAGGGCCAGGCCGCGATGGTGAAAAGCACCCGCAGATCCCCATTTTGACTGCGATCTATCGCTCGGGCGAACGATCTCCGCTCAGGGCGGGCTTTGGGCTGCGACGCAGCGTGACAGTGATGATGCGATGGTGGGTGCGGCTGGGTTGCAAGTGCGCGGGCCGGAAGGCCCGCACGACAGCCGGCTTGGAAGCCGGCGCTCGAACCGCGCCGGATGCCGCTACTTCGGTGCGCCCGCGGCTCCGTAGTTTCTTTGGAGGCACGGGCGCATCTGCGAGTGAAGTTATTGCACGGCTGGAAGTTGAGTGGATATGGTTTGCGCCGCCGCGCTGCACACCGGGTGTCCCCAGCCGCTGGCGCTTACGCCGATCATGACGCCATTGGCCGGCGTGATGTCGTACACAATGTTGTCAGGGCGGGACGTATCGGGGCCAACTCCCGCGGGAACAAAATCGAGATTCAGAGAATGTCGGGTACGCCAGGCGATATTGTGGTCGGCGCAGGACGAGTCGCCGCTAACTCCAAGCCCGCCGATCAGCACGCCCTTGGCGTTATACAGCGCGAGCCCGCCGCCAAAAACGTTGACGCCGCCAATGCGTCCGCCAACCATAGGATCATTGAACTGCCCGTAGTTGGCGGGATCGCCTCCATAAGCAACCTCGGTGCTGACGGGGTTGCTGGCCTGGAGACCAAAAAGGCTTCCTCCCGGCTGCACGGCGCTGTAGAGATCGGCTGTTGAGAGCGCCAGTTGCGGCAGGCTGAAGGCGTTGGCCGTGTTGGCCTTCTGCGCGGAGATGACGCGGCTGCCCGGCCACTGCGAGCCACGATTGGCTCCGGTGAAGGCCACGGCGCAGACGATGCCGTCGCGGTTCACGACCGTCGCCCACATGTCGAGATTGAAACCGCCGTTGCTTTGATTGCGCGCCGCCGCGAGCGCGGCCTGAAGCTGGTTGTGACTGGGCAGTCCCTGGCAAGCGTCGAAGACGTTGCCCGGCTGCGCGAATGCCGGCACGGCGATTACAAGCGCCGACACAAGGAGTAGCAATGATTGTTTTTTCATGGGGATGTCCTCTCAAGGCAAACAGAGAGAGATTGGAATTTTTGGAGGGGGCCCGGGGAAGTTCTCTGAAGGCCGCTGGTAAGGTAGCACGATGAAATCAGGGATTACAACCGAAATGTACTTGCGACAGATTGGGCGGGAGGGTTTCGGTTGCGCCTCGGGATGACTACGAAGATGACGCTGCAGGTCAGGCCCGACCGGATATGTGCGGGCTGGGAGGCCCGCACGACAGCGGCTCAGGAAACTGGCGGTACAACCGCGCTCATACCCCAGCGAATACAAATCATTCGCCGGGGGCCCGGGGAGCGCGGCGCTGCTCCCCGGCTACACCGCGGCCAAAGCCTGGTCGAGGTCGGCAATCAGGTCTTCCTTATCCTCGATACCAATGGAAAGGCGAATGCGGCCCTCGTTGATGCCCATCCTGTCGCGCCACTCCTGGCTGACCGAGCCATGCGTGGTTGTGGCCGAATGCGAGGCCAGCGATTCTACGCCGCCCAATGACTCGGCGTTGAGGAAGATCTTGAGGGCGGCGAGGAATCGCCCCGCCTCTTCGCGCGAGTTGAGCTCAAAGCTCATCATGGAGCCAAAGCCCCTCTGCTGTTTGAGCGCAAGCTCGTATTGCGGATGGTTCTTGAGACCGGGATAGGCGAGCTTTTGCACTTTGGGATGCGTGGTGAGGAACTCGGCCACGGCAAGTCCGTTTTCTTCGTGCTGGCGCACGCGCAAGGGGAGCGTCCTGATGCCGCGCAGAACCAGGAAGCACTCGAAGGGCGACATCACTCCGCCTGCCGCTTTCTGGATGAGCCCGAATCTTTCTTTGTGCTCGGGCGTGCTGCCGATGATGGCGCCGCCCAGGCCATCGGAGTGGCCATTGAGGTATTTGGTCGTCGAGTGCATCACGATATCTGCGCCGAGCGCGAGCGGGCTCTGCAGCACCGGCGACATGAATGTGTTGTCGACGCTCACTTCGGCGCCGTGGGCATGCGCAATCCTGGCCACGCCGGCGACGTCGGTGAGCACCATGAGCGGATTCGAGGGCGTCTCGATGTGCACGAGCTTCGTATTCGGGCGCATCGCCTTTTCGACGGCGCAAAGGTTGCTGGTGTCGACGTACTCGATCTCGATGCCGTAGCCGGAGACGATCTGGTCGAAGAGGCGGACGGTGCCGGCATAGACATCAAGCGAGCAGACAACGTGGTCGCCGGCGCGCAGCATGGCGACAAGCGCCGCGATGGCGGCCATGCCGCTGGTAAACATGTGCCCGCTGGTGCCGCCTTCCAGCGCGGCCACTGCGGTCTCGAGCCGGTCGCGCGTGGGGTTGCCGGCGCGCGAGTAGTCCCAGCCGCGGTCGGTGCCGATGCCGGTGAGCTCAAAGGTCGATGAGAGATAAATGGGCACATTCACCGCGCCTGTGAGCGGGTCGGGATGCTGCCCGGCATGAACGGCAAGGGTCGAGTATTTGTAGTCGGCCATGAATTCAGCTTTTAGCTTCTAGCTCCTAGCTATTAGCTTATCGTGCGGGAGCGGGCGCGATAGAATGCCGGGCAGCGAACGGCGATGAGAGAAATGCGGGACGGGAAAAATGGGTGGCGAACAGCGGGGCCTTGTATGTGGGCCATTCGGACGCTCGGTTCGATCCGCTCCGCCCCCTGGGAACGGTCATCCGGCAAACTGACTGCGATACACACCCTTAATATGCTGCCGGCGAGCCCTCAGCTGTTCGGCCTCATTCGCCAGTCCCAATTGGTCTGCGAGTGCGATTGCGTCGTCGATGTAATCCTTGGCATCGCGGTAGCAGCTATTCACCTCGTGCTGCGAGTGCGCCTCGTACAGATCGTCGTAGGCCTTCTCAGCCATCCTCACCAGTCGCTTGAGCGCTGCCAGTTTTTCCTGGCATTCGGCGTCGTCCATCGCGTCCTTACTGCTTCGTCACTTCGGCCGTCTGCTTCTGCTTGGGAACCACCGGGAAGTATCCGGTGCGGGTGCGGACGGTAAGCTTTCCCATGCCCTTTCCCTCGGCTGTCACTTCGATGCGGCGGAAGCCGGGAACCGAAGTGGGCTTGGTGGAGTGGTAGCCCAGCGTGTACTGGCTGCGGATATCGCGCGCCACTTCGGCCGCAATCTGGTCCACTTCTTCAATGGACTTGGGGAAGAA
>JASHVU010000060.1 GCA_030044455.1 Acidobacteriaceae bacterium
GCCATGTCGGGTGGGTCGGCGAGAATTGCGCGCATATCGTCGGCCGTCTGGCCGGTTTCGCGTTTGGCCAGGTTCCCAAAGTAAGTGCGCGTGACCTCGTTGAGTTCGAAAGGAAAGGTGTAGGTCGACAGCTTGTCGAGCGCGGCCATCAGTTCGTAAATGGCATTGTCGGGCCGGGGCAGCGAGCTGTGGCCGCCTCGATCGGTGGTAGTGAGCTCAAAGTCGGAGTAGACCTTTTCAGTGGCTTCAACCGCAGCAATGGTCGGTCTGCCGTTTTCAAGATCCACGCCGCCGGAATCGGGGTTGATGACGTAAGCGGCATCCACCAGGTCGCGATGTGTGTTCACCAGCCACGATGCGCCGTTGAATTTGCCACCCTCTTCGTCGGCAGTGAGGGCGAGAATCAGATCGCGCTTCGGTTTGTAGCCCTCGCGATGCAGGCGCAGGAATGTAGCCACGAGCGCGGCATCGGAGTCCTTCATGTCCTGCGTGCCGCGGCCGTACCAGTAACCGTCTTTTTCAATAAACTTGAAAGGATCGGTCGACCAGTCGGAGCGCAGCGCCTGTACCACGTCAATGTGGCAGAGGAAGAGCACGGGCTTTTCAGTGGGCGTGCCTTCTGCGCGATAACGGACAACCAGGTTCATCTTCCTGGCGTCGGCGCCGAGCAAGTGCACGTCGGCTTGAGGGAATCCGGCGTCGAGAAAACGCATCTCGAGCGGCTCGGTCGCGGCGGAAACATTGCCCTCGGGCGTGTCGGTCGTATTGGTCTCGATAAGCTGCTTGAAGATGGCAAGAGCCTCGGCGCGATCGGACGGCGATGCGTGCGGCAGCGCGTCCTGCGCGGTTAAAGAGGCTGCGGAGAGGCAAATGGCGATAAAAGGAAATGCGCAACAGGCGGCGACGAATTTAAGCATGGAGGCAATTCTACGACCTCATGCCCGCGCCCCAAGCCCTTATTTGCGACGCGCTCTTGCCCGGCTTGATTGCGGGGCACTGTCGCGAACGCCGCAGATTAAACCTCGGTAAAGCTGTCAGCCAGAAGCTAAAAGCTAATAGCTATTAGCTGCCTTCAGTGCGGCTTGCCCGGCAGCACAAAGTGCTCGGCGCAGCGCGGCTCGTAGGCGTCGCCAGGAACTTTGATCGGGCTGTCGTACGGTGCTGGCTGGCCGTCGATGAGACGTTGCGAGTAGAGCGCCCGCTGGCCGCAGGTGCAATAGGCTATGCACTCGGTAATGTTTCCGCCGTATGCGTTCACCAGCCAGTTCAGAGTTAGCATCTCGCCGAACGGTATGGCGCGGAAGTCGAGATCGAGCCCAGCGACGAGCACGTCGTGATTGCTGTCGAGCAGGTGCCTGCTAAAGAGGAAAAGATCCGTAACAAACTGGCCTTCATCGATAGCGATGCACTCCACGCGCTTGCCAATCTCCTGCTCTTTATCGGCGATGGCGTCAAGCACCTCCCATGGATTCAAGGAAGGGAATTCAAGCGCCTTGCAACTGCCGTGGCCATTGGGATTGCGGCTCTCCACCATTCCGGGACCGCCCTTGGTGTCATCGCTGGGCTTGAGCACCATCACGTATTGTTTGGCGTACTGGCGGCGCATTTCGGCACGACGCAGCAGTTCCGCAGTCTTGTTGCTTCTCATCGGCCCCAATAGCAATTCGAGCTTACCCGGCAACGCGTTTTCTCCCTCATCTTGATTCTTGCTTCAGGAGTTTCATCATAACGCGTGGAGATGGGTGGCAGTGAGCCTGCGGAGCGACCCTTACTGCGCGGCCTTCATCAGCGCGTCCACTTCGGCCTTCAACACTCCGCAGGCACCGAAGAAGCGCATCAGATCGCCCGAGAGCGGCTGCAGGGCCGGCCGCGAAGAATGCGTATCGGCCGGCTGCAAGGCCGGCCCCGAAGAACGCAGATCGACCCGCTCAAAAGCCGGCGGGACCGCAGCTCGCCAATTGGCCCGAATAGCCCCCGAACCCGGCAACGACACCATGCGCAGTTCGCCGCCTCCCTGGGCGTCGAGGATAAGCGTGGTGAGCTTGCGGGCCATATCGAGAGGAAAGCTTTCGGCCACGAATACCAGTTTCCCGCGAACTGTAATCACCACCGGACCTTCGCTGGTTGAGTAAGTTTCTTCAACGGTGCCATCCATTGAGGGCGCGGTAACCGATGCCGAGGTATCGAGGTGGACGTTGGAGTATTTGCGGCCCAGATTGTCGGCATACATCTTGGCAAAGCCATTGGCCGAAGCCGGGCTCTTCCACACCGAAAGGTAGAAGAGGGCGAGGGATTGGGTGCTGTCTTGTTCGGCCGGGGTAGTGGCGCTGCGCAACTGCCCTGCCCAGTAAATGCCGCCGTTCCAGGCCGGCGTCAGATCTACGGCTGCCGAGTCGCCGCCAAACAGTTCGGCCAGGATTTTTAGATCGAGCTGGCCCACCTGCCCAATGTCGTATGGCTTGTAGAGCTTGTCGGTAATCGGATGGAAGTTGGGCAGCAGGGGAATTGCGGGCATTTGCTTCTGCTCGTAGACGCGCGGGTTCATGATCTCCCACGTTGAGGTTGGCGGACGGTCGAGAGTCCCGGCAAAAGCTGCAGCCTTCCCCTGGTCCATCCAGATATCCTGCTCAAAGCTCAGTCCCTCGCTATAAGGAAAGAGCATCGACTCGGAAAGCAGCAGCGGCGCGCGCGCCATCACTGGCGAGTTCTCCGATGAGGTCATCTGGTCCTTGAGCCGCTCCATGATTTCGGGGTCCTTCACCAGGCTCTTGCCCAGCGGCTTCAGCACGTAATCCATCATGACCGCGGTTGCCTGGCCCTCGGCCACGGCGTCGCGCGCAGTGTCCATCTCGTCGCGCGCCAGGTGATCCTGGTCGCCTGCCGAGTCGGTTGAAACATCGTCCGGGGTCTGATCGTCCCACTTATCAAGGTCGCTGTGCTGGTCCTGCAGGGCGTGGGTCAGCTCGTGGGCCAGCACCGGCTTCTGCTCGTCGGCGTCAACCCAGTCGAGCAGATTCACGGTCTTGGTTTTGGAGTCGTAGTATGCCTCAATCTGCTCCTTGAGCAGCGCCAGCAAAAACGGCTTCAGCTCAAAATCGCGGTCGAGCAGACCGAATTTCTTGAGCACGATCTCGTCGCGTTCCAGGCGCTTGGCGCTCTCGTCATCGTTGAATTTCTCTTCCAGGTAGGCTTCAACCGCCGCACGGGTGGTGAGCTGGCGCTTGACGGTGCTCTTGATCGGCAGCCCGGTTTCGTCGGAGGCGAACTTCATGAGCTCGTCGACCAGTGCGAAGAGCTGTTTGGCTTGTTCGGGAGTGATGTGTCCGGAGCTTTTGCTATCAGCAGCCTGGCTGGAATCGGGGCTCCCGGTCCCGGGGTTCTTTTGAGACCCGGCGGCCGGAGCAGAACCAGTAGAACCCTGTTGCGCAAACGCCGCGGCCGGAACGCCCAGACCCGCAATTACCACCGCCAGACATACCGCCAGAGTATCCAGCAGGCCGTGGCGGGTCCTGCGTCTTGCTGCTCGTTCCAATTGGCTCATCGATTCTCCTGTGAGCAGCTTCGAACCTCCGGGTGCCGGCCAACTACTCAAGTCTGTATCCAAGGCTATAATCAGGATGCGCTCCCGCGCCAAGCCGGTGCCAAAATTGGCAGGCAAATTTGTTCGCGGGACTGCGGAAAAGATCCCCCTATGGCGGAGACCGGCCTTACCGTGAACATACAGGCCACGGCGCTTTCTGCGATGCTGGAGACTGCCGGTACGCCGCGCACTCTTGTCGCGTATCGCGGTGTACTCACCCCACAACAGTTTGACGCTCCTTCAGCCGAAATAGCTGCGCTGGCTTATGGATCCGCCATTCACGACCTTGGCTGGCTAAGGCGCGTGGAGGTTCGCGGCCCTGACCGTTTTCGCTGGTTGAGCGGGATGGTGACCAACACGGTCAACGATTTGTTTCCCAACACCGGCGCATGGAACTTGGTGCTGAATGCGCAGGGCCGCATCCAGGGCGACCTTGCGGTGTGGCGCGGGGGGGAAGAGCAATCGCCGCAGCGGCGCACGCCGCATCCGGATGCTGTCCGGAAGGGTGATCCCATGCTCGGCACGCCCTTTGCCGGCGAGTCGGGCCTGGAGCTGGAGATCGAAACGGGGCAGTTCGAGAAGCTGCTGGCGCACCTGAACCAGTTCATCATCATGGATGATGTGGAGCTGGTTGCCCTGGGTGAAGAGTCGGCTTGCGGCGCCGGCGCTGAGACAGCCATTGGAGTGACCGGCCCGCAAACGGCCGAGGTTCTGGAGCGGCTGGGCCTGCCATTCTTTTCGAATACCATGAAGAGCGCCCGGGTTGGGTGGAACGGCTTAGAGCTCACCATCGAACGCAAGCACGGCGTCATTGTGCCCCACTGCGTTTTTTGGGTGCCGTGCGCGGGCCTGCCCAAGCTCTGGTCCTGCGTCCGCACCGCGGGCGCCGTGCCGGTGGGCTGCGCTTCGCTTGAGTCTTTCCGGATCGCCGAGGGAATTCCGCTCTACGGCATCGATATTGTGGAACGGGACTTGCCTCAGGAGACCGCGCAGTCGCGGGCGCTCAATTTCAACAAGGGTTGCTACCTTGGCCAGGAGATTGTCGAGCGCATTCGCTCGCGAGGCAACGTGCACCGCCACCTGCGCCACCTTGAGATTGACGGGCCGGTGCCCGGGCCGGGAACCGAGCTGAAGCTTGCGGACGGTTCGCAGGCGGGGCATGTGACCAGCGCTGCCGAGCTGCCGCTTGAGAAAGGCCGGCGCGCTTTTGCCTTGGCTATGGTGCGGGCCGAAGCCGAAGTGAAAGAGGAGCTTCTGCATTACTCCTCGGCCAGTGGCGAGGGAACTGCTCGCATTCAGGCCTCGCATCCTGTGCTGTAGCGTGCAGCTGAAGACTTCCACGGGGCCCGGCGCGGTGCGAGTTCAGTTGCGCCGGTTCGATTGCCTCCCTGGCGATATACCGCCTCCGGCGACGGTTTGCCGCCTCCCGTAGGGAGGCAAGGAGTTTAGCCCAGGACGAAGTCCTGGGTAGGCCGGGCAAAAACCGGCAGCCCCGTAGGGGCGCTGTGATCCGGGAGGGGTTTCAACCCCGGACCCGTCGCGTAGCCAGCGCGAAAAATGGGAAAATAGATTCATGACCGATAAGCCGAAGTTCGAAGTGATTGACCGGCGCAAGATGAAGGCCGAAGAAGAGGAACTTGAGAGCCATCGCGCGCCCGAACCTCCCGAGCCCGGGGCAGGCCCCCGGCTGGTTGTAAACGAGGGCCGCGGAGAGGCAGCGCCTGAGCCGCCTGCCGCCGAAACTACGCCGGAGCAGGAATTCGAAGGCGCTTTGCCGCCCGCGCCCACGGCCCAGGAGAGCAGCGAGCAAAAGGCCGCGTACGAAGCCTCCGCCGAGCGCGTTGAGGACCTGTTGCGCGCGCAGAATCCCGGCATGGGCAAACAGCCCGAGGTATCCTTCGATCATCTCGTGCAGCAGTTTTATCTCTCCGGCATGATCCAGATGGGCGCCGGTGCGCAGGAGGGTCAGCGGCCGCGCGTCGACATTGTGGGCGCGCGCAATACCATCGATATGCTGGGCGTCCTGGCGGAAAAAACCAAGGGCAACCTGACCGGCCAGGAAGAACGCATGCTCCAGTCGGTCCTGTTTGAGTTGCGCATGGCGTTTCTTGAGCTGACCAGCATGATCAACGTGCAGAGCGTTCCGCCACCGCCGGCAAAACCCTAAAAGCAGCTACTAGCCGCCAGCTTCTAGCTGCCAGCTGGAAACAGGGGAAACCGGCCCCTGAACCTGAGTCCGCAGTCGGCGGACCTTTAACTGGGGTCGGCGTAACATTTGCCAATGCCACTCCAACGACTCAAGGCATCAACCCTCCCGCACAAAGCTAAGAGCCAATAGCTAAAAGCCAGAGGCTTGAAGCTAGAGGCTAGGAGCTAGAAGCCGGGAGCTAGAAGCTGGAAGCTGACATGCAAGCCACGCTTACATTCTTAGGCACCGGGACATCGATGGGAGTTCCTACGCTGGGCTGTGCCTGCGCGGTGTGCACGTCGACCGATCCGCGCGATTGCCGGTTGCGGCCTTCGGTGCTGGTCTCCTGGAATGATCCGGAAACCCAATCCCAACGCACCGTGGTCATTGACACAGGTCCCGACTTCCGCGAGCAGGCGTTGCGCGCGGGCATCGCACACGTTGATGCCGTTTTCTACACGCACGCGCACGCTGACCACGTTCTGGGCATGGACGATCTGCGCCCGGTGAGCTTCACTGCCGCAAAAAAGTCGGGGCCGATTCCGCTCTACGCCTCGCTCGATACGATTGCAATTCTGATGCGCATCTTCGACTACACCTTTTCGCCTGACGCCACCTACATCAACCGCGCGCGGGTTGAGCTCAAGTCCCTGGCCGCGCACACGAGCGTGCATGGCGCGGACTTCATGCGGATTCCGGTGATGCACGGCGATTTGGAGATCAGTGGCTTCCGGTTCGGCAGCGCCGCGTACCTGACCGATGTGAGCGCAATTCCCGAGCCTAGCCTCGAGCTGCTCAAGGGGGTTGATGTGCTGGTGCTGTCGGCGCTGCGCCACAAGCCGCACCCCAGCCACGCAACGCTGGAGCAGGCCTTGGAGTGGGCCCGGAAAATTGGCGCGCGGCAAACCTGGTTTACGCACATCTCGCACGACCTTGGCCACCAGGAGACCAACCGGACGCTGCCCGAAAATGCGCGCCTGGCATGGGACGGGTTGAGCGTGCCCGTAACACTATGAGCGCGCAGCCGGGTTCCACCCGCATCTTTCGTTCGATTGGCCAATTGCCGGCCGGGTTCGGCCCCACGGTAGTGGCCATCGGCAACTTTGACGGCGTGCACCTGGGCCATCGTGAGATTCTGTCCTCAGTTGTGGCCGATGCGAAGGCGCGCAACGCATTGGCCGTCGCGGTCACCTTCGATCCTCATCCTGAGCAATTCCTGCGCCCCGACCACGCGCCGCAGCTCATCACGCCGCTCGATGAACGGTTGCGGCTGCTGGCGGAAACCGGCGTGGATGCGGTCATGGTGCTGCGTTTCGACGCCGCACTGGCTGGCTTGGCGCCGCGCGAATTCGTCGAGAAGATCCTGGTTGCGGCCCTCAACACAAAAAGCATTCATGAGGGCGAGAACTTCCGTTTCGGGCGCGGTGCAACAGCCGGCGTTCAAGAGCTTGCAGTCTTCGGCCGCGAATTTGGATTTGAAGTGAGCGCGCACCAGGCGGTGCAGGTGCGCGGGCTCGAAGTTTCGAGCTCGGCGATTCGCGCCCTCGTTTGCGCCGGCGACATGCGCCGCGCCCGCTGGATGCTGGGGCGACCGTTCACCGTGCTGTCAACGCAGGCGCGCGGGCGCGGCGTGGGCACGCGGCTCCTGGTTCCCACTGTGAATCTTGCTGCATACAACGGTCTGCTGCCGGCGATTGGCGTTTACGTCACGCGATTGCGCGTAGCCGGTCACGACTTTGATGCGGTGACCAACGTGGGTAACCGGCCCACATTTGAAGGTGTGGGCTTCGGCGTCGAGACGCACATTCTGAACTTCGAACCGGTCGAACTCTGCCCCACCGACGAAGACCTGCAGGTGGGGTCCCCGATCGAAAAACGCGAAAATACTCCGCTCGAACTTGAATTCTTGCTGCGCCTGCGCGAAGAAAGAAAGTTCCCGTCGCCCGAGGCGCTGAAGGCCCAGATCACGAGGGATGTGGCGCGAGCCAAGCGGTACTTCCAGTTGAAGCACCGTTCAATGAGGATTACATGAGCAGCATCCAGAAAACGCGCCGTAGCCCTGAATTGTAGCTTTCGTGGTTTGGTAACGGCAGCTATAGGCCGCACAACAAACAACCCGGGCCGTCTGTATCAGGCGACCCGGCTTGTCCCTCCCTCCTGAGTGTTTTGTCAACTACGGCCTGAAGACGATTTTTGCGAACGTACCCGCCAACTCGGCAGTGCCAATTCCCTGGCCCACGGTGACGAAGAGTTCGTTTGCTGCTCCATTGGTCGTGTTTCCTCCACCGAAGGCAATGCCCCAGAGGTTGTTCAGAACGATTTTCTTCCCGTCCTGGTCCCTTATCGTTCCCACGAATCTTCCGGTAACTGGGTCAAACGCGTTAATGGTGCCTTCGACGGAATTGTTTGAAATCAGCAGGGTATTGCTCAGCGGTCCAAAATTGGGAGGAGCCGCGGCGACGCCCCAGGCCTGGTTGAGCGGCAGTCCCTGGATGAGTGTTTTCACGAAAATACCATTCTCGGTGAACAGGTCGACGTAACCGCCGGCGCCTACGTTCGGGACAGCATACGTTACGTAGACCAGTCCATTGATGTCCTGGATGCCGAATACTGAGAAGGTCGATGGGATCGACGCATCACCAAACGACTTCACGAGTGTGAAGGTGCCGTCGTACATATCGATTTCATTGTTGGTGTTATCTGCCGCGTAGAGGAAATTCCCCGAGGCATTGCTGGTAATGGCCAAACCCGTATACATCGCCTTGTTGGCTGAGTTGTCGACCACGATCGTCGACTGGTTGGCGTTGACTCCCGGAGCCCACGCGCTGATGGTGCCATCCAGCGTGGCAAATAGGAAAGATGCTTTCTTGCCCTGAACCTGGAAATCTGTCGACGATCCGTTGTACACGATTCCAGTCGGCGTGCCGGGGCCGTTCAGGCCTGTCGGTTCGGTGGGCCCGTTTCCGGCGGTGGGAATCAAAACCCTGAGCGACTCTTGTGTCCCGGTGTCTTCATACAATGTCGACCAGCCGGTGTCGTTGTCGCTGATCCACCATGGGCTTGTTGCGCTTCGGGCCAATCCCCAGGGATTGGCCAGCAGTGGATCGATAGTCTTGGCTTGGCCGACCTGATTCGAAACCAAATTGGTGATGCGATATTGTGCGTCGACCTGGGTCGAAACCATGAGAAGACCCAAGCCGAGGCACGCGGATACTACGGTCCTGCAAATTTGCATATTCGTTTCTCCTTTGCGAAGTCTGAACATTGGGGGGTCGAACCATTTGCGGGAATGGATGGATAGGGAGCCTTCCCTGAGTTGCTCTCAAAAGGTAGGCGGATCGCAATTCTTAGTTGTCAGGCGCTTGTCATCAATTTGCAAATCGTTGGCGTCCAAGCGGCATCAGCACAAAAATTCATATTGATTTCGCATGAAATGCAGTGCTTCGAATTGAGCGCTTGATTCAGCGGCCGCACCAGATCCTGCAACCGACATCGCCAATCGCGCCGACTGCGCGCAGTAGGGCGGCCGTGTGAGTGGGTGGCGAATGTGGGTAATCGGCCCGCGTTTTGAAGCCGTGGGTTTCTGCGTGGAAACGCGCAATCTCAGCTTCGCGCCGTTGGAGCTCCACCCCACAGACGTAAACCTGTCCGTGGGGGCTCCGGTCCAAAAATGCGGAGAGACTTCGCTTGAGCTGGAATTTCTGCTGCAACTGCGCGGAGATCGCAAATTCCCGTCGCCGGAAGAGTTGAAGGCTCAGATTATGGAGGAGGTTACGCGGGCGAACAAATATTTCCACCGCGCCTCGAATCTGCTGAAAGCTAGAAGCTAGTAGCTGAGTTTTTCAATTCAGCGCCGGTTTCACGGGGCCGTTCACGCGGGCAGCGGAGGCGCCAGACGGCATGGCAGGTTTCACCAATTTTCCCTCTGAACCCGATGGGGCTGCCGTTTTGGGTCGCGGCCTGGCAGCGGCCTGAAGCCGAGAAGATGCCCGAGGGGGGTGCGAAATTACTACTGCGGTCTTTGGTCCGCGGCCGGCAGGCAGATAGTGGAAAATCTCAACCTGCTGGCCCGGTCTGCTCTGAAACGGCCTGCCCTGAACAAGCCTGCCTTGAGTTGGCCTCGCTTGAGTTGCATTGACCTGAGTCGATTTCACGGGAACCGCCACCGGTACGGGACTGTCGCTCTTCACAATAGGATTCGCTGAGGCGGCAGGTCGAGGTTGGGGGGGTG
Source organism: Acidobacteriaceae bacterium (assembly GCA_030044455.1). Lineage (GTDB taxonomy): Bacteria > Acidobacteriota > Terriglobia > Terriglobales > Acidobacteriaceae > Telmatobacter. The sequence continues at coordinate 10,000 of JASHVU010000060.1, forward strand.
CCGCAACCACTGGCTGAGAAATCGCTGCTCCAGAGCCGACTGGAGGCTTTGCCGGGAACGGCTGCGTTGCCGCCTCGTCCAGCTTGTTGGGTGCCGCGCGATCGGGGCTGTTCCCTGGAGTCAAATCGTCGTTATCACTGGGGAACTTTTCGTCGTCTTTGCCCACAATCGCCTGTTTCATAAAGGTAATCCAGATGGGCAGCGCGGCTTGTGCGCCGGTTTCTTTTTTGCCTAGCGACTCGCGACTGTCGTAGCCAATCCAGACTCCGCAGGTGACGGAAGGCGAGAAGCCCATGAACCATGCGTCGGTGAAATCGCTCGTCGTGCCGGTCTTTCCGCCAATCGGATGGTTCAACACTTTGGCCGCCGCGCCGGTTCCATGCTCGGTCACGCCTTCCAGTAGCCCCATCATGGTGCGCGCCGTCTGCTGATCGATCACCTGCGTCACCGCCGGATTATCGCTCCACATCTCGATGCCGTCGGCGTTTGACACCTTGCGAATCAGCCGGGGCGCGATCCTCAGCCCATCGTTGGGAAAGACCGAGTAAGAAGCCACCTGCTCCTCGAGCGTGATTTCAACCGCGCCCAGCGCCACCGGCAGATACGGCGGAATATTCGACGTGACACCGAACTTGTGGGCCATATCGATCACATTGTGAATGCCTACGCGCGCGGCCAGGCGCAGCGCCGGAATATTGCGCGACTCGGCAAAGGCGTTGGCCACGGTCATGGCGCCTTTGAAGTCGTTCTCGTAGTTGTGCGGTACGTAACTGCCGAAGCTCACCGGCGTATCCATGATGATGTCGGTGGGCTTTACTCCGTCTTCGATCGCCGCGGTGTAGACGTAGGGCTTGAAGCTTGAGCCCACCTGCCGCTCAGCCTGGGTGGCGCGATTGAAAACCGAAAGCTGGTAGTCGCGGCCGCCCACCATGGCCAGCACGTCGCCGGTGGTGTTGTCTACAGCCATCAATGCACCCTGCGCGCCCGAGTCCTGTTCGAGCGTGGCGCGCTGCGCCGCACCTTCGCTGGCGCCGGTCAGATGGATGTAGATAATGTCGCCCGCCTTCACCAGATCGGTGCCGTAGCGCTGGCCTGTCCACTGCCAGTCCTGCGGCAGCAGCACAATTTCGTCGTCCGGTCTGCCCGGCGGCCCGATGCGCGCATGAATCTGGAGCGGCAGCACACGCGTGACCAGCGCATGCACGTAGTCGCCCGCGCCATACTGGATGGCCCAATCCGGATGGCGATAGGCTTCTGTCGTCTGGCCCTCCGCAATCACGTTCTCCAGATGTCCCTTCCATCCATGCCGGCGCTCGTAGGTCGCAACACCATCGTCGACGGCGCGGTTGGCAGTCTGCTGAAGATTGAGGTCGAGCGTGGTATCCACGCGCAACCCGGCTTCGTGCACCTGGTCCGTGCCGAAGCGCTTTTCGAGCTCCCGCCGCACTTCTTCCTGGAACCACGGTGCAACCGAGCCTTCAGGCTGCGAGACGTGCAGGCCGAGCGGGGCTTCGCGGGCCGCTTCTGCCTGCGTGTGGGTAATTACGCCGTCTGACTCCATCTCGCTCAGGACCAGGTTGCGACGCTTGAGTGCGCGATCGGGATTGAGAATCGGCGAAAACGCCACCGGTCCCTTGGGCAGGCCGGCCAGCAGCGCCGCCTCGGTCAGATTCACATCTTTGGCGTGCTTTGAGAAGAAGTACTCCGCCGCGGCTTCGAAGCCGTAGTTTCCGCTGCCCAGGTAAATCTGGTTGCCATAGAGCGTAAAGATCTGCTCCTTGGTAAAGGCGCGTTCAATCTGGATGGCGAGATATGCCTCCTGGAGCTTGCGGCCGACCGTGCGCTCGTCGCTGAGGAACAGGTTGCGCGCCAACTGCATGGTGAGAGTCGACGCGCCCTGCGCGCGGCCGTGACTGCGAATGTCGTGCCAGGCCGCGCCGGCTACTCGAAACACGTTGATGCCCCAGTGCGACTCAAAGTTCTTGTCTTCAATGCTGATAACAGCCTGACGCAGAACCGGCGCGAAGCCGTTGTAATCCACCACTTGGCGGCGCTGCAGCGCGAAGGAGCCGATGAGTTTGCCGTTGCGGTCGTAGAGATCGGTGGTAGTAGAGGGCCGATAGCGTTCCAGATCGCTGATTTGAGGCAGGTTGACCGAATAAATCAGGGTCAGCCCAGCAAGCGACCCGGTGACGGCCGCCAAAATCAGCAAAATGACCAGTGTCGACCGGCCGGCCAGTTTCCGCCGCCGGCGTGCAGGAACCCTGAGCGGCTGCGGCGCGGAGGGGCGCAGGGGCCGGTCAAATTCGAGAGACCTTTGTGCCGCAGAACCCCGCGCTCGATCCGGCACGAGCGACCTGGGGCCGCGCAGAATGGGATCGTGGGTCTCGACGGGCCGTTTGGGGGTGCCAGCCACCGATTGCACGCTCTTTCTTTGAACCTGTGAACCCGGCTTCAGGGTTGGATGTTGCGCACACGCTCCCTCTGACTCCCAGCCCGGTGGAGGGAGGCTCGCTACCTTAAGGCTAGCACTTTCGGAAATTTGAGGTGCGGATGATTGGATTTCCGGAACCATGCGGGGCAAGAGCGGGACGGCAGCGCGGAATCGGGAGCGGGAACGGCAGCGAGTTGGCGAGTCGGCCAGTCAGCGGGTCGTGCCAAGCGGAAATACTTTCGACGGCGGTGGATTCTTCCCAGCGTAGACGCCCGGAGTAGAACGGTTTCCGGGCTCCATGGTCAGGCGGCGTTTCGCTAGGTCATTGCGCTTTGGCAGGCTGCAATTGTGATTTCAGGATTTCTTCGAATGCGGCCTTTCCTGCTGCGTGCGGAATCGGCGTCTGTTCAACTTGCGATCCCAATTCCTGCACCATGGGCGCGTCGGGCTGATAAGCAGGCCATAAGGGAAGCTCTGGAGCGGACGGCTCGCCGGTCTTCGCAAACTCGGTCCAGTAACCGATGAGGGTGTTCGATAGCTGAACATCCCCGGGACTCTTCACCCAGCTTGTCCAATACTTCCCGCTAAGGAACATGCTCTCCTCGCTGTGGAATGCGCCGAGTTGGGCGAAAACTCCTGCGCCAACATTTGTGAACAGGTAAACATAAGCGCGTTGGCCGTGGGCAGTCACCTCGCGAGCCAGCAAATTTGCGCCGAATCCAAATTCATAATCCGTGTCCATGGCAAGAAATGCAGTTGGAACCTCGGCGTCGGTATTTGCCGGGTATGCGGCAAACACCTTGTCGGCATCATGGTGGAACTCGCGCGACAGCCAATGGCGGTACTCGCCCACCGTCTTGGGGCGGTACGATTTTTCCCCCACCAACGGGCTGGCAAAGATTGAAACCTCATCGGCATTGCTTCCCACCATGACAGGAGCCTTCACCTGCTGTCCCTGAGAAAAGACGATGGCAGGCTGTTGTTTCAACACCCACCCGTCGATGACCGGATTCAAGTCGAGATCCCTTTCCTTCGTGGCCTGGCGCACAAGCTCATCCGCGGGCACCGCTCTAAGTTTCTTCAAAACGTCGGGACCGTTGCCGAGTCCCAGATCCGCAGCGAATTGCGCGCCGCTTGCCTCCGTTTCTGCAAGTCGGGGCACGAGCGAATCGATGCAGACCCCACTCTGCATGATCGCGCGTTGAAACAGGCCATCGGCAAGCGGTGACGCCATCAGATCGCAAATATCAAGCGATCCAGACGAGGCCCCGAAGACGGTGACTCGATGGGTATCGCCACCGAACCGGTCGATGTTGCGTTGTACCCACTTGAGCGCGGCCATCTGATCGAGCAAACCGTAATTTCCCGAAGCGTGATTGGGCGATTCCGCGGTGAGTGCGGGGTGCGATAAGTAGCCAAGCACACCCAGGCGGTAATTGATCGTCACCACCACCACGCCGTGGGTCGCCAGCTTGGGCCCAAGCGGCGGCCATTCCTGCGAACCCTCCACGTTTCCGCCTCCATGGATCCACACCATTACCGGCAACCGGGCGCGCCCGCCCAGGTTCGGCGTCCAGACGTTCAGGTACAGGCAGGCCTCGTCGGTCGACATCTGTTTGCGGCCGAGCATCTCAGGTAACCATGTGCTGGGGAGCTGTGGACATGCAGGTCCGAATTGATCGGCCAGGCGAACGCCTTGCCAACTTGCCGGTGGTTGCGGAGGCTGCCAGCGTAAGTTGCCCACCGGAGGGGCGGCGTACGGAATTCCAAGAAAAGCCGCGTAGCTGGGCGACGAGCCAAATTGACCGCCTTCGAGGATCCCGTCCTGCAGCGCTACGCGGGGGCGATTTTCCGCCGCCGCGTGTACCAATTGTGCCGCGGCAAAGACCGCTAGAAGCAATGCCAACATCCCAACCCGGCAGTTTTGCCGCTGGGCTGCATGCGGCGCCGTTCTCGTACTACGCAGGATATGCATCGACTCGCCGCCTTGCGCGTTCTGCATTACATTGCGGATTCCGGCGCCTGCGGACGGAGTGAATCTGAAAATAGACGGGCCCCAGCGGCGTTGAAAGAATTTGTCGCTGACGGAGATGGCGCAGGGTGTGTGAAGGCCCAGCATAAGTGCGATCTCACCGGGCAGGAGTCGACTCTCCTGGACCGCCAGTCGTGAACAAATGCTCTATGCGCCTTTGGCCTTGAGCAGATTCAGGGCCTTGTCGAGCATCTCATCGGTGTTCGAAGGCGTGATGCCTTCGTCGATCTCGTCCTGCGGAGAGGCCACGGCAACATTCGGCGTCACCGCGTCATCCTGAATCTTCTTGCCGTCAGGGCCCTGGTACTTGGCCACAGTCAGGAAGAGCGCCGCGCCGTCGGGCAGGTCGATGGTGCGCTGCACCGAACCTTCGCCGAAGGTTCTTTCACCCACCACGTCGCCACGCTTCAGGTCTTCGATTGCTGCTGCCGTCAACTCCGGCGCGCCATAGGTGCCGCGGTTCACAATCAGCGCAACCGGCGCATCGGTGATGAACGTTGCCGGGTCGGCTGTGAAGGTCTTGGTGGGATAGGTCTGGCCTTGCAGCGTGGCCAGGGTGCCCTGCTTGATAAAGAAGTTGGCCAGCCTCAGTCCCTGGTCCAGATCGTTGCCAGTGCAATCGCGCAGGTCGAGCAGGACTTTGCGACCCGTGCCCGCCTGCTTGATCTTTGCGGCGATCTCATCCACGCGAGCAGCGGTCAGCACTCCCGGCTTGAGGTAGAGGATGGTCGAGTTTTCATACTGCTGCTCGTCCAGAGCTGGCGGCTCGACAACCGCGCGCGTAAGCTCAACTTTCTCAGGATCGGGCTTGCTCTGGCGAATCACCGTCACGTCAACCGTGGAGCCCGGCTTGCCCTCAAGCATCATCCGAATCATTGCCAGCGGAATGTCGTGCGTTGACTTGCCGCCGATCGATTCGATCACATCGCCATCTGTGATATGGCCGCCATCCAGCAGCTTTTCTTTGTCGGCGGGCGAGCCCGGGACCACGTTGACAATGGTCGCGTACCCAAAACGCTTTGAGATGGTGATGCCCTCTTGCGCATCGCCGCCGGTGGGGTGATCTTTGTAGAGCTTGTATTCGTCTGCGGTCAGGTAGCTTGAATCGGCATCGAGCGATTCCAGCAATCCATGCAGCGCACCCGTGGTCACGTCGCTGATGTTGGGGTCAGTCACATAGTCGCTCTGGACCTTCTGAAGGACCTCAGCGTAGACGCGCATCTGGTTGTAGGCGCCGTCCTGCTCGTTACCGGCATGCACGCCAAACCAACCGAATTCGCCCAGGGCAAATCCGAGGCCGAGCGAGGCGAAGATCGCCAGGGAGAGGACGAAGACGAGACGCTGAACGAATCGTGACACGGACACCACCGGGGCAGGCCTCAAGGGGAAGCAGGCCATACACCTCTATAGACGCAATGATACCTGAACCGGCTTTCGGTTTGACCAGAAACGACAGGAAATGCCGCATTTTTCAGGCTGCGGCCATGACTTCCGCGGCAATTTTGCGCAGCTCCGGCAGGATATTGCCGAGTGCGGCAGCCGGAGCCGTGCGCGTGCCCAGCGTGAAGTAGGCGGCGCGGTAGAGCGGGTAAATCCTTTCGTAGGTTGCAGCGGCCACAGGGTCGGGAGCAACGGTGGCAAAGTCAAGGCAGAGCGCAGCCTGAGCATCTTCGACCGTGGAATATTTGCCCGTAGCAACCAGCGCGAAGATGCCCGATCCCAGACTGGTGGGAACGCCTGCAGGTACCAGAACCGGTTTGCCCAGCACGTTGGCGTAGACCTGGTTGAGAACCGCGTTGGACTGCGGAATGCCGCCGCCGTTAATCACGCGGTCGACGGGAACGCCGTGTTCGGCCATGCGTTCCAGAATAATGCGAGTGTGGAAAGCCGTTCCTTCAATTGCGGCGAACAGTTCGTCCTGGGCGGTATGGACCAGGTTCCAGCCGAAGGTGACGCCGCCAAGCTCCGGATTCACCAGCACGGTGCGATCGCCGTTGTCCCAACTCAGGCGCAGCAGGCCAGTCTGGCCGGCACGGTAGTCTTCAAGGCCTTTCGAAAGTTCTGCGACCTTAACGCCGGCGCGGTTCGCAATGGCCTGGAAAATGTCGCCGGTGGCTGAGAGCCCCGCTTCGACGCCAGTGTATCTGGGATGCACGCTCCCGGGCACAACGCCGCAGACGCCGGGAATGAGCTCGGCTTGTTTGGCCATAGCGACGATGCAGGTCGAGGTGCCCACGACGTTCACCACGTCGCCCTCCTTGCATCCGGCTCCCAGCGCATCCCAATGCGCATCGAAGGCGCCTACGGGGATGGGGATGCCGGCGCGCAGGCCCATCTCGCCGGCCCAATACGGGGAGAGATGGCCGGCCAAGTGATCCGAGGTCAGGTACTCGCCTTCGAGCTTGTCGCGCACCCCGTCGAGCAGCGGATCGACTTTGGAGAGGAACGATTGCGACGGAAGCCCGCCCCACTTCGGATTCCACATCCACTTGTGACCCATGGCGCAAACGCTTCGCTTCACCTTTTTGGGATCGGTGATGCCGCAAAGCGCGGCTGCCACCATGTCGCAGTGCTCAAAGGCAGAGGCGAACTGCGCACGCTTGCCGGGATTATGGCGCAGCCAGTGCAGCAGTTTGGCGAATCCCCATTCATGCGAGTAGACGCCGCCGCACCACTCAATGGCCTCCAGATTCTCCTTGTGAGCCAGAGCCGTGATTTCCTGCGCTTCCTCATGGGCGCGATGGTCGCACCAAAGGTAATACTCGCTGAGCGGCTGCATCGCCGAGTCGACAGGAACCACGCTCGAGCCCGTCGTGTCGAGCGCAATGGCTTCAACCTGATGGCCGTTGATGCCGGCGTCTGCGACCGCGTTGCGGGTTGCGGCCACAAGCCCACGCATCTGGTCCTCGTGCGCCTGTGTCGCATAGTCGGGATCCTCGCGTTTGCGGTGCAAAGGGTACTCTGCTACCGCGCTCCCCCTCCGCCCGTGCTCGCTGTCGATGATCGAGACACGAACGCTAAGCGTTCCAAAGTCGACTCCCGCTACGATGGCCATTTTTCTATCCTCTTGTTCTTAACGCGCGCCCGGCTGGAAGCGGTAGCCAATAGCCAGTAGCTAATAGCTATCAGCCAGAAGCTGTTCCCTGGTCTCTAATCCCTGGTTCCTGTTCCCTAGCCGCTTAGAATCTGTTGAAAAACTCACTCGAAGGCTCTGTTTTGAAAGGGCACGACTTTCAGCCGTGCCGATAACGCCAATTGAGACAGCGCGGCTTTAGCCGCTGAGGGAAGGTTTCGTGCGCGCGAATGAGTTTTTCACGACTTTCTTAGTCCCCTGGAGTCTGTTTACAATCTCGCCCGGACGGCATTCTCACGCCCGCTAGGGCGGGCTACGCACTAATAGACGTTACTTTTCCCCAGGCTCACGCCTGGGGCGATCGTCTATCGTCCGCCTTCGGCGGACTGATTGTTCAAAAAACGAGAGATCGTAAACAGGCTCTTAGTCCCTGACTCCCTTGGTCCCTAGTCCCTCAGTCCCCGTCTTCCCCGTGTTGATAGCTTTCCCAGCCCAGGTAGTTGGTGGCGGCTTCGTGCACAGCGTTCGCGACCGAGCTGAAGTTGGCCGCGGTGTGGTGTTCGAAGCCCTCGCGGCAGATGTAGCGGAGCAGCTTTTGCAGATGCGGAATCTCGGCCACGCCCGCTCCGCCAAAGGTTTCGAGCGGATCGTCGGTGAACCGGCCCGCGCCCGTATATCCGCGGATCACGCCCCTCCGGTCGTCGGTCGAGTAGCGCGCGAAAGTCATCGCCCCGGCCTTCACCCGGCCCACGCAGGTGCCGAACGTGTTCAGCTTGCCCACCGTCCCGGCGATGATCTCCTGGTAGTCCATCTTCACATCGGCAAAAAAGTGCTTGGGCAGGTTCGAACAGTGGAAGCAGACACACTTGTTGGGGTCCGAGCCGTAGTTGTTGTTCAAGTCGAGCAATGCCGACGGCGTCTCCGAAGCCAGCGCCATCATGTACATGCTCAGCGTGCCCGGAACGTCG
>JASHVU010000620.1 GCA_030044455.1 Acidobacteriaceae bacterium
AGCGCATTCCACAGGTAGGGCCCCTCGGGAATGTGAATGGCCAGCACGGGCAGCGCGTCGGTGATGCGGTCTTCCGCGGCCTGCGAAAGAGTGTAACCGTGCGTGGCCATCAGCGAGAAAACACGCAGGATTGCGGCGGTGTCGTTGAACTGCGCGCCTGGCTGCACATCGATGCGGCCCTGGTCGAGAAGAAAATCGGTGCCCGCGATGGGCGTTCTGCGCCGGCGAAACTGGCGATAGAAGCTGACCGGAGCGGGTAAATGCTCCATCAGCAGCGCAGCGCGGCGATAGACGACCCGGGCGTGCCGGTAATAGGTGCGCATCCAGTAACTGGGATCGGCGGTTCCGCGCGTCTCAAGGCCGATCGAGCGCGCCGCCGCCTCATCCTGCGACTGCCAGTCGAGCGTGTTATCGTCGCGCCCGTGGCGGAAGTGCAGAAAACATCGGGCCGCAGCGAGAAAGTCGAAGGCCGCCTCGGCGTCGCCGCGAGCACTCTGGAAAACGCCGCCTCGCTGCCGCGGCCACTCCCTGGTTTCCTTTAGGTGAAACAGCACTGCGAACCAGACGGCGAGGTGGTAATCGCGCAGGCCGCCGGGACAATCCTTGAGATTGGGCTCAAGGTGAAAGATGGTGTTGCCGTACTTGGCGTGTCGGCTGCGGGCAATCTCGCCGAGTTTTTGTGTGATGCTGTTCCACTCGCTCAACACGAGTCCGGGAAACGTGACCTGGTGAAGCTGTTGAAAGAGGGGAAACTGGCCGGCCAGGTAACGGCGGTCGATCGTTGCCAGCGTGAATTCAAGATTGTCGGCATCAAACTTCGCGGCTTCCTTTACCGTCCGCGAGCTGGGGCTGGCACGCAGACCGATGTCCCACATGCCCTGGACAATCGCCCTCACTGCCTCGCGCGATTGCTCCTCGGTCTTGTCGTCGGCGAAGGCGAACAGCACATCGATGTCAGAATATGGGAAGAGATCCTTGCGTCCGTAGCCGCCCAAAGCCAGCAGGGTGACGTTTTGCGCGGGCAGGTCAACAAAGGCTCGGCGCCACATTTCAATCAGGATACGGTCAACTACCGCTGATCGCCGCCGGATCGCAGCGGTCCCGTCTCCGGTGCGCTCACAGGTCTGGCGTACAAGCGCCATCTCCTTGAGATACTGCTCCCGTAGATCGTCGACCGCTATTGCGACTGGATTCATAGGATTGTTTGGTGGCCTGCCGAAGCAAGAAAGGAATTGTTAACAGCATAAGACATAATGGCCGGGAGCGGCACCCTTTGGTTTTGAGGTAAGTGAAATCGTGAGGCCGATCACCGCTTCAAACGAATCTAAGCGGGCACGGTGAAGTTCAAGCATCTTCTTGGGTTACGGCAAACATCCAACCTGGCAGAACACATCCATAGCCGCAATCAAGTGAGCTATGATGTTCGATTCACGGGGCGCCTGAACATGTACGTCGTGAAAGGCTTTGCATTCGTTTCCGTTGCCCTTGTTTTGCTCTCCTCGAAGGTCAGCCTAGCCTGGGCCGCACCGCCGGTTACCTGCCAGCTGGCCCCGCCGCCTCACTCTGCCTGGCACGCCAGCATCTTCAACCCTCAGCAGGAGCAATGGCTGGGCGACGCCGAGGCTGACGTGGTTGAGCCTGGTCTCGTTTTGCAACCGGAGTCGGCGAGCGCTTATTTGACTCAGATCGGCCAGCGCCTGGTTGCGGCCTTGCCGCCCACCTCCTTACACTATACGTTTCAAATCTTCCAGTCTGACGGTCTTGCCGGATTCGCGCTGGCCGGCGGACACATCTATGTCAGCCGCAAGCTGCTACTGGACGCGCAAAGTGAAGACGAAGTTGCCGCCATGCTGGCGCACGAGATCGGCCGCGTCTATATTCACCATTCGGCTTCCTTGGTTACCTTGCGCCTCGAAAAACTGCTTGGCGTTCACCAGGTCGGCGGCCAGGCTGATATCGAGGACAAACTCGCACGGCTTCTGAACATTCCCCCCACCGAAGCTTCAGATCCGAAACCGGGTGACCGCGACAAAGACGAGATGCTCGCCGATCAAGTGGCCCTCTATGCCCTGATTAAGGCCGGCTATGTTCCCGAGGCCCTCACCTCCTTTCTCGACCGGAGCGGCAGGGACGACGACTTTGCGGAAGACACATTCACCTATCTCTTCGACTTCGAGTCGGACCCCGAAGTGCGCGCGCCGCAGGCGCTTAAGGTGTACAACGAACTCCCCAATTCGTGCCACAACGCCAGGCCACAGTTCCGGCCCGACTTCAAGACATTCGAAGACGCCCTCAGAGACGCGCGCATCGATCCACAGCTTCCGCCTTCTCCCGGACTCCATTCCATCGCGCTCACGCCGCCCATGAATCCTGCGCTCGTGAATGTGCGTCTGAGCCCCGACGCCAAATATGTGCTTGCCCAGGATGAGTCCGAGATTCATGTGCTCAGCGCCAATCCAATTAAGCTGCTGTTCTCCATCGATGCGCGCGGTGCAAAAATGGCCCAATTCACGCCTGACTCGAGGAGTGTGGTCTTTTCCTACCCGGGCCTGCGCGTTGAAAACTGGGATGTGGCTTCGCAGCAAAGATTGGGGCTGCTGGACTGGGCGAACTACGAGGGCTGCACCGAGAGCAGCCTGTCGCCGGACGGAATGGCCTTCGCGTGCTTTACTTTGGACGAGCAACGGCGTTGGTTCAAAGTTACCGATCTCAGCAGCGGAAGAGTGATCTATCAGGATACGATCTTCCCGAGCGCCAAAAGTGACTGGTGGGTGAAACCATCCATCATTTCGAGATGGAGTCAGGATGGGCGTTACTTCCTATACGCCGCAAATAACCTCACCCTTGTTCTCGACTTGAAGAGCGGGAAACCGATCACTTTCGAGACTCCCGCTGGAATTCCATTCGGCAACCGAATTGAGTTTGTCGATTCCAACCGTCTGCTTTACGGCTGCGGCGAGGACCTTTTCGCATCGAGCCCGGAAAGCAAGATGTGTTTTGCCCCGGCTCCCTTAGGCGAAACCCTCGACCGGTTCGACCTCGACGACACCTTGTGGATGGCGCCGGTCACGCGCGGTCCGCACGTCTTGGTGGGCCCATTCGATGGCGCGGCGGCACGCGTGCTTGATCCCTCAACCGGCAACCTGGGGCAAGAATTCAAGCTGGAAACAGTCGATCTTTCTGGCGACACGGTGGCGCACGAAACCCAGGAGGGTGGGATTTCCGTTGGCAAGTTGGACGGCCCTACGCAAACCGCTCCACTGCCGGTCACGCCGATCCGATCGTTTGAAACTGCCGTCTTCAGCGCCGATGGCCGCTATCTGGCCCTCAGCGATCGTGCGCGCGGCGCGGTCTGGGATTTGACCAGCGGCAACCGTCTCAAGGTCACCCATCCCTTCCGTACGGCGGCGTTTGACAGCCGCGGAGAGCTTGAAGCAATTCAGGTAGACCAGGAGTTGAAACCTGCCGGCGACGGAACGATCGATCGCGAGACCGGCAAGGCAGCGTGGAACTTCACCGTCGGCGCTTCTGCCGTTCAATTCGGCGATGTGATTGTCGAAGTGAAGCCGCGAACCAGCGGCGCGATTGTGCAGAATGTTGATCTGAATGCGATCGACGCTTCAACCAAGTCAGCGCTCTGGTCGAGGCACTTCTCAGAAGGGCTGCCCCGTGTGCTGCTTTCGAAAGGCGGTCAGATTTTGTTGCTGATGCCGTGGGCGAGCAAAGCGCGCGAAGAGGAAGTTCACGCGAATGAGGGCGCATTGATCAGGACGTCAGACGCCAAAAAGAAGGACGACAAAAC
>JASHVU010000621.1 GCA_030044455.1 Acidobacteriaceae bacterium
GGATTTGTTCAATTAACCTGCTCGGCCGCATTCGCGCATATGGCGTTCGAATGGGTTATGGCTGAACGGGACGAAGAGCCCCGGCTGGCGCATCAGCAACGTTGAAAAGCAGAGCTGTGATTGGGAAATGAATGAATCTCGCAACCGAATCCTCGCAGATCTCTCCGCGCGATTTCGGACACTCAGGACCCGCCTGCTTGGGCGCGACGGCCAGATAACAATTCCCTTCCTTCTCGTGATTGGCGCCGATATAGTAGTTGACTCTATAGCGTTGGAAGATTGCGGGTAATGGAGTCTGCCTGCGGATCATGCTCAGATAATTCTTGTCCATTACCAGCCCCTCTAACGGAGCCTTTATGTTGGGCCAAAGAGTAAAATTCGTCAACCTATGCGCGACGCTCTTTGTCTTATATCTCAATCCATCAAGTATGGGGCCAGCGCAGGCCGTTCCTGAGCCGGCGTCTGCGGCACAGCAAACGAGTGCGAAGCCGCAAGTGGAGGCGAGCACACTCAAAGAGGAGCGCAGCTATCCGGAACTGGTGGACATCACGGCTTCGACAGGAATTCGATTCGAGCATTTGTCGAGCCCCGAACAGAAATTCATTGTGGAGTCGATGAGCGGCGGCGTAGCGCTGATCGACTACGATCGCGATGGCTGGCCTGACATTTATTTCACCAATGCACAAACTGTTGATATGGCCCTGCATGGAGAGAAGGCGCGGAGCGCCCTGTTTCATAACAATCACGATGGGACTTTTACGGATGTTACTGACAAGGCCGGTGTGGGCTACCCCTGCTGGGCTATGGGCGCGTCTGTAGGAGACTATAACAACGATGGATGGCCCGACCTGCTCGTGACCTGTTTTGATGGGGTCGTACTTTACCGCAATAACGGAGATGGCACCTTCACCGATGTAACAAAAGAGGTTGGCCTGGGCAACGATCACATGTGGGCGACGGGGGCGGCTTCTGGTGACTACGACCGCGATGGCTGGGCCGATCTTTTCGTTTCGCATTACGTCGACTTCGACCTGCATCACATGGCGGCATTTGGATCGAGCGACATATGCAGATACATGGGGATCGACGTGCAATGCGGGCCGCTCGGCCTCAAGGGCTCTTTTGACACGCTGTATCACAACAACCGGGATGGAACCTTTACCGACGTTACTAAGAAAGCAAATGTGGGAGACGAGGAACTACGCTTCGGACTGACAGCGATCTGGTCGGATTTCGGCAACGACGGCAAGCTCGATTTATTTGTCGCCAATGACGGGCAGCCAAACTATCTCTTCCAGGGCGATGGCAGAGGCGCTTTCGAGGATGTCAGCTTGCCCTCAGGCGTGGGCTTGAGCGATAGCGGCGCAAGGCAGGCCAATATGGGCGTTGCCCTCGGCGACTATATGCATTCGGGGCGCATGTCTGTGGTGATATCTCATTTCGACAACGAATACGCCGCGTTTTACCGCAATGACGGCGATATGAACTTCACTGATGTCTCGATTCCTTCGGGAATCGCGACTGGGACGCACGGGTACGTTGGATGGGGAGACGCGTTTGTCGATTTCTCCAACAGCGGCTGGCAGGATATTTTCATCGTCAATGGGCATGTGTACCCGCAGGTGGATGAAATGCATTCTGACCTGAAATATCTCGAGCCGAAGTTATTGTTTCTCAATCAGCGCAACGGAACTTTCAAAAACATCAGCACGATGGCTGGGTCCGCAATCCAGGTGCCACAGGTGAGCCGAGGAATGGCCATAGGCGATCTCTTCAACGATGGCAAGCTTGAAGCTGTGGTTGAGAACCTGAAGGGTGAGCCGATGATCCTGCGGCCCGAAGGCGGACCCAAAAACCACTGGATCAGTTTTCAATTGGAGGGAGTCAAATCGAACCGCCTGGCTTTGAATGCGCGTGTGCGGGCGACGGCAGGAGACCTGGTGCAACTCGGCGAAGTCATCAGCGGAGGGAGTTACCTCTCGCAGAACGACTTGCGTATACACTTTGGGCTGGGCGAGCATCTGAAAGTGGATAAGGCTCAGATTTTTTGGCCCGGTGGCAAGATTGATACGTTGACCAATCTGGCTGCCGACCGTTTTTATGTCGTGCGCGAAGGGGTTGGAGTGATTTCATCCACCGCACCAGAACCTGGCAAGTCGAAGCAGCCCTAGTCGCAAGGAGGGCTCGATGCGAAGGCTCGTACTCCTCTTAGTTATCGCGAGTATTACGCGGCCGGCATTCGCTCTGAAACGCGTGACGGTGGAGCAGCTCGAACAGGTGCTGGCCTCGGTTCATGGAAAATCGGATGCGAAAGCCTCGCAGCAACTCTCAGACCTTGAATTGACCGAACGGCTCAGCGCGGCGAGCCTTGCGCGCTGGGAAGCGAAGTTGCCCGGGCCCGAGTCCCGGCGTGCTTTAGTAGTGCTGGCTGACCTTTCGTCCTTTCTCGACCCTCCCATAACCGAGATTCCCGCCACAGCTACTCCAGACATCGCCGCACAACGGCAGATGATGGCGCAAGCAATCGGTTATGCGAAGGTGACGATCTCCAAGCTGCCCGATTTTTTTGCAACGCGGGACACGATCCGTTTTGAGAACACACCGCCGAGACTCATTGACGCTAATTCTCCGGCTGGATCCTTCATTCCTTTCAAGCCTCTGCACCCAGTGGACAGATCCATCGACACGGTGCTCTATCGTGACGGCAGTGAGGTCATCGAACCGCAAGGGGCGCAGGGTAATCATCAGGACTCGACCGCGCCGGGGTTGACCACGTCGGGAGTTTTTGGTCCCATCCTGGGTATTGTGTTGGTCGATTCTGCGACGGGCCGGCTGTCCTGGAGTCACTGGGAACGAGGCGCCGCCGGACCGCTGGCAGTTTTTCGTTTCGCGATCCCGCAAAAGGTGTCGCACTACCAGCTAGAGTTCTGCTGCGTTTCCGGAGGCGGTGGAAATGGCGTTTTCAAGCAGTTTGCCGCTTATCACGGGGAGATCACAGTCGATCCAGTAACTGGCGCCATCCTACGCCTGGTGATGAAGGCGGACCTGAAGCCGAGCGATCCCCTTCTCAGATCCGATATCGTCGTCGAATACGGCTCTCAAGAGATCGGTGGGAAGACCTATATCTGCCCGGTGAAAAATGTCTCGATTACGATTGCGCCGCTGGAGCCTGCTAATGCCTCTGAGATGCAAAGATATCGTGGTGAATTGCTGCAGAACGACAACCAGTCTCTGCGGGAAAACCTGCAGACTATGCTGAACGAGGCTGTTTTTAGCGGATATCACCTTTTCCGGGCGGAGTCGCACATTTTGACCGGGGAGAAAGCAGAGTCCGGCGCGATTCCGCCGTCTTCAACTCCCGCGAGCGTTCCCGAGGTCAATTCGGCCGCAGTTGGCGAGATTTCGATGGAGACGGCTCCGCCGGAGAGCAGTGCCGCTGCTGAACCGGCCACTCCGGCAACGGCGCCTGCTGAACAACAACCCGCAGAGAAAGGACCTGTGGCTCCCGAGATGAGCGTTACGGAATCTACCAGTGTGCCGGCGACCACTGCGACACCGCCGCTGACGCCGGATGTGGGATTTACTCTTCACGTGACCACGCGACTGGTCGATGTAAGTGTGGTGGCCGTCGACAAGAAAGGCCGTCCTGTGACTGACCTGAAACCGGAAGACTTTGAAATTTACGATAACGGCCGCATACAGAAGGTGCGGTCTTTCAGCAAGTCAGGTGCTGAGTTAAACAAGGAAGGTGACCACGTATCGGGCCAATCAGGCCTTGCACCAAGCCAGCCGGTCTTTTCGAATCGTCTCGCGGACCTTGTCGATGCGAAACCAGGGACCAACGCGGCTGAGCCGGGCGTCACCATTCTTCTCGTCGATGCAGAGCACCTGGCATGGTCCGATCTGACTTATGCGCGCGGAGAAATGCTGGGGTTTCT